>CAMENQ010000102.1 GCA_945928585.1 uncultured Roseburia sp.
TACAATATGCAGCCATCCGTTCCCTGCTATACGCTTACGAACGCGTCTTAAAACCACAGGAATCCTAGAAAGGCTGAATTATTATAATTTATAAGTGCCGCTGCCGAGCGGCACTTTTTAGAATAATAGGAAATTCCTAAAGCAACAGCGTAAAATAGCGTAACAAAAAATTCGCGAATGCGAATTTATAAGTGCCGCTGCCGAGCGGCACTTTTTTGACAGGTTTTAAATCTGCCCATATATTCATATATATTATATGAAACATTATTGCATACAAAAATATGCAGAAATGAGGGTAGCGGATGACCTACAGGGATAAGATTCTTTCAGAAGATTATGGCGAGATTATATATCCAGAATTTGCACCGTCGGAAAAGGTAATAAACAGATATAATGTAGAATTTTCACAGCCAATAAGTAATATGTACAGTACACTTTATATGCCTCTTGTCGATATGCAGAATATAAATTTTAGTAACTACAGCTATGGTCTTATGCCAAAACTGTACGGATTAATGGACACTTCACCTCTAGACGCATCAGGGATAACCAGACTTGCAAATCAGCCTGTGCTGGCATTAAAAGGGCAGGGAACAATTATAGGAATTGTGGACACGGGGATAGACTACACAAATCCGGCATTTATTGATGAATATGGCAGAACGAGAATTTTAAGAATATGGGACCAGACGGATTCAACCGGTAAGCTTCCTGCCATGGAATATAATGAAGTGGTGCGTGAACAGCTAAATTTAAGAATTAACTATGGAAGCGAATATACGGAAGATGATATAAATGATGCCATAAACAGCGATAATCCAAGAGCTATAGTTCCTGTTACGGATGAGATAGGACACGGAACATTTCTTGCAGGAGTGGCAGGAGGAACGCCGGATATATTAAGTGATTTTTCCGGTGCGGCTACGGAAGCAAAGTTTATAGTTGTAAAGCTTAAACAGGCAAAGAAATATCTTAGGAATTTTTATTTTATTCCGGAGGATGTACCTGCATATCAGGATAATGATATAATGATAGCTGCAAATTATATAAGAATGTACAGTGAAATTTATAACATGCCTGTATCTCTTATAGTAGGTCTTGGCTCAAGTCAGGGCGGTCATGATGGAAGAACACTGCTTTCGTCAGAACTTTCCAATTATGTAAACAGTGTAGGTACGGCAGTTACCGTTGCGGCGGGAAATGAAGGCAATGCATCGCATCATTTTCTTGGAATGGTGGAAAATGAAAATAAGCCTGTGGATATGGAAATACAGGTAGATAAAAATGTAGCCGGTTTTTCGGCGGAAATATGGGTGGATTCTCCGCAGATTTTTTCAATAGGAATTATCTCTCCTACAGGAGAGGTGGTTAACCGCATTCCAGCCAGAATAGGAAACAGTCAGATTATTGATTTCGTTTTTGAAAGAACAAGAATTTATGTGGAATATGAAATTGTAGAGGGAGCTACAGGTGATGAGCTTATATTTATAAGATTCAGGGAGCCCACGGAAGGTGTATGGCGGATACAGGTGTACGGAAGTAATATAAATTCAGGCATATTTAACTGCTGGCTGCCTATTACACAGTTTATAAACGGAAACGTATATTTTCTTCAGTCTGATCCGTATATAACCATAACTGACCCTGCTATGTCTACAAATGTCATAACTGTGACAGGCTATGACAGCAGAAATGGTGCATTTTATCAAGAATCAGGGCGTGGATTTACAAGAAGCGGAAGGGTTGTGCCGGAGATAACGGCACCTGCGGTTGGAATTACAGGCCCGACATTATACGGAGGCTTTGAAAACAGGAACGGAACAAGTCTTGCAGCAGCCATAACAGCAGGAGCCTGTTCACAGGTGCTTACATGGGGAATAGTGGATGGAAACAGAAATTATATGTCAAGCTCAGAGGTGAAAAGCTATCTTATTAGAGGGGCAATAAGAGATCCGGGAATTATTTATCCTGATGAAATGTGGGGATATGGAAAACTAGATGTATATAATGCCTTTGAGGTTCTCAGAAATTCATAAACTTATCATTTGACAAAAAAGACTTCAAAGGTTATACTAGCACTGCAATATAAAAAGGGAAAGGTATAAAAATATTATGGGGAAACTGTATGCAGTAAAAACAGGTAAGGTACCGGGTATATATTCAAGCTGGGATGACTGTAAGGCAAATGTTGAAGGATACCCGGGTGCTCAGTATAAAAGCTTTAAAACTGCCGAAGAGGCAGCAGCATATATGGGATGGACAGCCGGAAAAAACATAGAAAATACAAAAGATGACAACAGTCAGCAAGAGGACACAAAGAACATAAGAGAAAAAAATGTTCAGGAAGAAGCCGGATTGCCACTATATATAGCAGAAAAAAATTGCCTTACGGCATATGTAGACGGAAGCTATAATGCAGCTACCGGTGAATATGGCTCAGGTGCGGTACTTATTGACTGGGAAGGCAATATAGCGGACAGGCTCTGTGAACAGGGAAGCGACAAAGAACTTGCATCTATGAGAAATGTGGCAGGTGAAATAAAGGGAGCAGAAGCAGCTATGAGATATGCGGCAGACCATGGATATAAAAAACTCGTAATATACCATGATTATGAGGGCATAGCGAAGTGGTGTCAGGGATTATGGAAAACGAATAAGTCAGGAACAATAGAATATAAAAAATTCTTTGACAGAATGTCAGAGAAACTACATATAGAATTTGTCAAGGTAAAAGGTCATTCGGGAGATATGTATAATGACATGGCAGATGACCTGGCAAAAAAAGCAGCAGGAGTATAAATATCAATCAAAAAGACAGCGTTAAAATTGCAAAAATGTAATCAGTAATAAGGATTAAAAACGGAGCATAAGATATTATGAATAAATTGAAAGGTTTTTATTTACAAAATAAACAGTTAGTTATGTTGACAGCATCAGTTGTAATAGGAGTATTCCTTATATTTGCCATTATTGCGGTTATTATAAATAATAATGGTGGAGAAAAAGAGGGTAAAGCTACATCTAATAAGGTGGCAGTTACAGACGATAAGAAAGATGACAGTACTGATATATCAACTATTGATGATGGAGATGAAACCGAAACGGCGGCACTTCAGGAAGAAACTACAGAGGAGCAGGAAACAGAGAGGGAGACGGTGGATCCTTATACGTTGCCATATATGATTATGGTAAACAGGGCAGCTAATTGTATTACCATATATGAAAATGACGGTAGCGGAAATTTTAATAATCCGATAAAGGCTATAGTATGTTCGACAGGTAAGGAGGAAGGGGACACCCCTCTTGGGAAATTCTCTACACTTATATCCTATAAGTGGCTTCGTATGGTTGACGATTCCTATGGTCAGTACGCATACAGATTTTATGGTTCTATATTATTCCACTCAGTTCCATATTTTTCACAGGATAAGGGAGACTTGGAATGGGAGCAGTTTAATAAGCTTGGAGAGGCGGCTTCTCTTGGATGTGTAAGAGTGTGTGTTGCAGATGCTATGTGGCTTATTGATAATTGTCCTGTAGGAACGATGGTAGAAGTTTATGACAATGCAGATGATCCGGGACCATTAGGAAAGCCGGAGATGATAAAAATACCTGAGGACAGTCCATATAAGGGATGGGATCCGACAGACCCGGACAAAAATAATCCATGGAATAACTGTAAGCCTGAGATAAAGGCAAACAAAACAAAAGCAACTGTATATGTTCATGCATCAGAAAGAACAGTTCTTAGTGAACTTGGAGTAACAGGTTATGACACCTGTGGAAATGAAGTGACAGAAAAGGTAAGCTTAGGAGGTCTTGACATAAACAGGGCAGGCGTATATACGGTAAAGCTTAATCTGATAGATGCCATTGGAAGAAAAGCAGATGAGGTTATTGTGACAGTGGAGGTAAAAAATAAAGAAGTTACTACCACACAGGAAAAAACTACGGAAAACAAAACCACAACCGGTGAAACCGGAACTAAAGAAGATGAATCCACTACAGATATGGAAAGTACCGGAGATAATGAAAGCACAGAAAAAACATCAGGTGAAAATGGGCAAACTACACAGGAAACCACATCACAATCGGAAAGTACTACAACACCAGAGAGTACTACAACACAGGAGAGCGATGAAACCACTGATAATAACAGTGAAATAAATAGTACAACAAAACCTTCAACAGATGAAAATAATTCATCTGAGACTGAAACTACAAAAGCATATTCTACCGCACCATAAGCTGAAAAAAATAAAACAGTAGGTGGTGAAAAGAGTGGAGATAATTAAAAAAATATATGAAAGATTACAAAGGACCGGCAGAGGACTGTGGATAGTATTACTATTACTGGCATTTTGCTGGTCCTTTTATTTTCAGTTTAATGTGGCAGAAACAACCAGTACTGTAAGCAGCGACATAAAGCCTCTGCCAATATATTCAGTAGAGACAGAGGAAAAAGTGGTAGCACTTACATTTGACAGTGCGTGGAATATAGATGACTTAGACGAGATACTGGGTATACTTGAAAAAAATCAGATAAAATGCACGTTTTTTATGACAGGCGACTGGATAGGGAAATATCCTGATGCAGTGAAAAAAATATATGAATCAGGTCATGACGTGGCAAATCACGGAGAAAATCATAAAAATATGAGTACATTGTCAGAGGAGGAATGCAGGGAGGAAATACAGAAGGTACATAACAGGATATATGAGCTGCTGGGCATAGAAATGGACTTATTCCGTCCGCCGTCAGGTGACTATGATGATGAGGTAATAAAGGTGGCAAGGGAGATGAAGTACGAGCCTGTACAATGGGATATAGACAGTCTTGACTGGAAAAACTATGGTGTGGATGACATGGTGAACAGGGTAGTAAATAATAAAAAACTTAGAAACGGCTCCATCATACTCCTTCACAATGGCACGAAGTATACGGCTCTGGCTCTTCAAAAAATTATAGACGGATTAAAAAATAAAGGATATGGTTTTGTACCGGTATCAGAGCTTATTTACAGGGAAAATTACACTATAGACCATGAGGGAAGGCAGCACACAAATTAAGCACCGGATACAATATCTGCCACAGCAGTTAAGCCCTGGACAATAATATAAACCTTGACAATCTGTCAGCAGACTGATATTATTTTATTATGCAAAGAGGCATTAGGGTACGTGAAAAATCGTATCATAGTGTTTCTTTGCTTTTTTTGCAAAAGCCTTAATTAAGAAAGAGAGGGAAATAAATGAAGTACACAAAACAGGATATTTTAGATTTAATCGAAGAGGAAGATGTGGAGTTTATAAGACTTCAGTTTACAGATGTGTTTGGAGCTATGAAAAATGTAGCTATTACGGTAAGCCAGTTAGAAAAGGCTTTGTCAAACCAGTGCACATTTGACGGAAGTGCCATAGACGGATACTTAAGACTTGCAGAGACAGACATGTATCTTCATCCGGATTTGGATTCATTTGTTGTTTTTCCATGGAGACCCCAGCAGGGAAAGGTAGCAAGATTTATATGTGATGTTTATACAGCCGACGGAAAGCCGTTTGAAGGAGACTGCAGGCAGGTATTAAAGAAGGTTACTGATGAGGCACATAAGCTGGGATATAAATTTAATGTAGGACCGGAGCTTGAATTTTTCCTTTTCCACACAGATGACAATGGAAATCCTACAACCATTACACATGAGCAGGCAGGCTATTTTGATGTAGGGCCTATAGATTTAGGAGAAAATGCAAGACGTGACATGGTTTTAAATCTTGAGGAGATGGGCTTTGAGATAGAGACATCACATCACGAATCATCGCCGGCACAGCATGAAATAGATTTTAAATATTCAGATGCACTTACGACGGCAGACAATGTTATGACATTTAAAATGGCAGTAAAATCCATAGCAAAGAGACACGGACTGTATGCAACATTTATGCCAAAGCCAAGAATGGATGGAGCAGGCTCAGGCATGCACATCAATATGTCACTTACAAAGGATGGGAAAAATGTATTCGATAATCCTGACGGAAAGCTTGGACTCAGCAAGGAAGCATATCACTTTATGGCAGGAATAATAAATCATATAAAGAGTATGGCAATACTTACAAATCCTCTTATAAACTCATATAAGAGACTTACACCTGAATTTGAGGCACCTATGTATGTGGCATGGTCAGATGTAAGCCGTATGCCGTTGCTTAGAGTGGCACCATTCAGGGGTGAGAGAACAAGGATAGAGTTAAGAAGCCCTGATACAGCATGTAATCCATATTTAGTTCTTGCAGCATGTCTTGCAGCAGGACTTGACGGTATAAAAAATCAGCTTGAATGTCCTGAAAAATTTGACGGAAATTTTGGCACAATGACAAAAAAAGAAATAGAGGATATGGGAATAGATTCACTTCCAATGAATCTTTTAGAGGCTGTGGAAGAATTTAAAAAGGATACATTTATGCAGGAGCTTTTAGGAAAGCATATTACTGACAAAATGATTGAGGCCAAGACAACAGAATGGAATGAATATATGTCACAGGTTACGTCATGGGAGATAGAGCAGTACTTATATAAATTTTAACAGAAAGAGGCAGAGCTTATGGCCAGTATAATTGTAGCTTTCCACAAACAGGAAGATGCCATATCCATAAAAAATGTATTGGTTCGTAATGGCTATGAAGTATCAGCGGTATGTACGTCAGGCGCGCATGTACTTGCTGCCATAGATGACTATAATGACGGAATTATAGTGTGTGGCTACAGAATAACAGATATGCTCTATTATCAGCTTCGGGAAAATCTCCCTAATGAATTTGAGATGCTTGTGCTTGCATCACCGGCAAAGTTTGAGGGAGAACAATATGATGGTGTAGTAAATGTAGCTATGCCCCTTAAGGTTTACGATCTTATAAATACGGTAGAAATGCTGAACAATGCCATTATGAGACGTAAAAAGAAAAGAAAAAACCAGCCAAAGACAAGAAGTCCTGAGGAGCAGAAAAAGTTAGATGATGCCAAAGAAATCCTTATGAACAGAAATGGTATGACCGAAGAGGAGGCACACAGATACATACAGAAAATAAGTATGGATAGCGGAACCAATATGGTGGAGACGGCAGAGATGATATTAAATCTGTATTAAGGTAAGGGGCATAAAGGGAAAAATTCCTGAAAAACAACTGAGAAAATCTAATGAGAAAAACATAATTCAGGGTAGATAAATGAAAAAATAAGCAGTATACTGTTAAGCAGAAAAAATAATAAGAAAGAGGCATAAAAATGTTTAAGGTAAATGATAATTATTTAAAGCTTCCGGGAAGCTATTTATTTTCAACAATAGGAAAGAAGGTCAGAGAGTTTGAAGCTTCAAATCCTGACAAAAAAATTATAAGACTTGGAATAGGAGACGTTACCCTTCCACTTGCACCGGCTGTCATATCGGCGCTTCACAGTGCAGTAGATGAAATGGCAGATGAGGCTACATTTAAGGGCTATGCACCGGATCTTGGCTATGAGTTTCTTAGAAATACCATAGCAGAAAATGATTTTAAGGCAAGGGGTGCAGATATTTCGCCGGATGAAATATTTGTAAGTGACGGAGCTAAAAGTGATTCAGCCAATATACAGGAGATTTTTTCCATAGACAATAAAATAGCGGTATGTGACCCTGTATATCCGGTATATGTGGATTCAAACGTTATGGCAGGAAGAACTGGCACATATGATGATAAAACAGAGAGATGGTCTGATGTTACATATATGCCATGTACGGCTGAGACAAATTTTGCACCATCACTTCCGAGTGAAACACCGGACATTATTTACTTATGCTTCCCTAATAATCCTACAGGCTCTACTATTTCAAAATCACAGCTTCAGGAGTGGGTTGACTATGCAAATAAGGTTGG
>CAMENQ010000103.1 GCA_945928585.1 uncultured Roseburia sp.
TGTATTATATTTGCGCAAAATTAAAATCTAAACTATGAAAAACACAATTAAGACAATGAATTTAAAAACAATTACGATTATTACAGCCCTATTGGTAACTATAGCAGTCTGTGTCACAGGCTGTGGCAGTAAGGATACATCAGTGAAGCCTGCAAATGCCCAGGCAACAGTGGATGATGAAAATGAAACGTCTTCCGATACACAAAAAGAAGACAACACTTCAAATGAACCTTCAAAAGAAGAAACCTCCACACAGTCAGAAGGGGAAAAACAGGAAAACACCACTGAAAATGGAAATACAACAGAAAGCATAACAAAAGAGCAGGAAAATAAGGATGAGGAAAGTACTGCAAATAAGAATACATATACCGGTGAGTACAAGCCTGTTACATTATCATTTACAGGTGATATATATTTAAGCGATATACTGTATAATAATTACACAAAATCAGGACTTACAGGTTTTCTTGGACAGTCCCTTGTGGACAGGTTTAAAAATGCAGACCTTATGATATGCGACCATGAATATCCGGCTACAAATCTTCCGGATGAATACAAGGCAGATTATCAGATATATACATACAAAGCTCCGACAGAAAGAGAAAAGATATGGAGCGAGCTGGGAGTAGACATAGTAACACTTGCCAATAATCACACACTGGACTACGGCGAGCAGGGACTCCTTGATACATTTGATGCACTTAATGCAAACGGAATATCATATATAGGAGCAGGAAAAAACCTTGATGAAGCTAAAAGCGCAGAAATAAGAGAAATAAATGGTAAAAAAATTGCTGTACTTGCAGCATCACGCTTTGTTCCAAACACAGGATGGTATGCAGGAGAAAACAAAATAGGTCTTATGACATCATATGTGGGAACAGACAGATTTCAGATGCTTAAGGATGAAATTTCAAGATTAAAAAATGAAGAAGGCTGTGATACTGTTATAGTATTTGTACATTTCGGAACAGAAAAAACAAATCAGATAAATGACAATCAGCCTGTTATAGCCCATGGCTATGTAGATTCAGGAGCAGATGCAGTCATAGCATGTCATGCACATACATTACAGGGAATAGAAATATACAATAACGCACCGATATTTTACAATCTTGGCAATTTCCTGTTTGGAAGTTACAGCGTAGATACTGCAGTTGCAAATCTTACAATAAATGAAGACAATTCAGTATCAGCTAACGTAACACCATGTAAAAGTGCAGGTTATGTCACTACGGAGGCAGAGGGCGAAGAGGCGCAGCGTATACTAAAGTACATAGAGAGCATTTCAGTAAATGTAAATATAGATGAAAACGGAAATATAACGGAAAAACCGGCAGAATAAATGTGTGTGGCAATTCCTTGTTTCCAAGGAAGATTATATACATGCTGAAAAAATATATAATACCGGCTAAAATAAGGAAACAATGAGGAGCAAAATGAGAATAGCCATAATAGAAGATGAACAACTACATAGTGACCTGCTTATATCATATATTAAAAAATGGGCAGACATAAGAAAAATAAGCTCCAAAAACATAATCATAAATAACTATGAAAATGCAGAGCAGTTTTTATTTGATTATGATGATGAAAAAAGCTTTGATGTGTTGTTTGTAGATATACAAATGTCAGGAATGAATGGCATGGACATGGCAAAAAAAGTAAGAGAAAAGGATAAGAATGTAAGCCTTGTATTTACCACCGGCATAACAGATTATATACAGGAGGGTTATGAAGTAGAGGCAATGCATTATCTTATAAAGCCCTTAAAGGAAGAAAAGGTATATGAATGTCTTGAAAAGGTTATGTCAAAGAAAAAGACGGAAAGCTATATAATAGTCCATACAGAGGAGGAGACTCTTAAGCTGAATATAGCTTCAGTAAATTATATAGAGGCAAGAGGACACAGATGTATAGTATCACTTGATAAAAACACATGTAAGGGGCAAAATTTCATAGAGATACGGGAAGGCCTGTCAGAAGTGGAAAAGCTCCTTAGTGAGGGGGATTTTATAAAAAGCCACCGCTCATATATATGCAGAATAGGCAGTATATACAGAATAGAAAAAGCAGACATTGTTTTTGATGATGGCAGCAGCGTACCTGTAAGCAGATGAATGTATGAAAATGTAAATAAAGCATTTATAAAATATTTTTCAGAAAGGTAAAAAATCCATGTTAATTGCCATAATTACATCAGCATTTGTATTAATAATTATTGGAACAATATTAATAAAAAAGTACATTATAAAGGCAGCTGACAATCGTATTGGGGCATATCAAAGTGACCTTATGGAAAAGCATTTTGAGGAAGTGGAAAACATGTACCGTCAGACAAGAGGCTGGAGACACGATTATCGTAACCACATACAGACTATGAAAGCTTACCTTGCCCTGAATGAAACAGAAAAGCTAAAAAACTATTTAGATGAACTTGATACGGACCTTAATACTGTAGATACTGTCATAAAAACAGGAAATGTAATGATAGATGCAATATTAAACAGCAAAATATCCCTTGCAAAATCAAAAAATATAAAAGTAGATGCAAAGGCTATAGTTCCTAAAGAACTTAATATGTCAGAGGTAGATTTAAGCATAATAATAGGAAATCTGATGGACAATGCCATAGAAGCCTGTATGAAGGTAGAAAGCGAAAGCGACAGGTTTATAAGAGTGTACATAGATATATTAAAGGGTCAGCTATACATATATGTTATGAATTCAGTCAATGAGCAACTAAATAGAATAGGCAAAACATATATATCCACAAAAAATTCAAGGGACCATGGCTTCGGGCTTATGCGTATGGATAAAGTAGTGGAAAAACATCACGGATATCTGGAAAGACAGGATGAGGAGGGAGTATTTGCAACTGAAGTAATGCTTCCGATGTAGGGGAAAAAGTTTGTATTTTTCTATATGGTCTGTCAGGCTTTAGGCGGTTTGGAGGCGGTCGGAATTGTCGTGAAGGATTTTCAGGGTGTTACTGCGGGCGGCTTAAGGTGTTATATTAATTTGGCAGGCTTCGCAGACAATAAGAAATTTTATCAATATAAAATCACTATTTTCCAAGCGGCGGTCATAACTCGAAAACGGCTGAAGTCTCAGCCGCTTTCTCAGACAGATGACCTCTGCTAGGAAAATAGCAATTTTTTATTGATAATTTCTAATTGTCTGCTCAATGCCTGCCAAATTAATATAACACCTTAAGCCGCCCGCAGTAACACCCTGAAAATCCTTCATAACAATTCCGGCCGTCTCCAAACCGCCTAAAGCCTGACAGACCATATAGAAAAATACAAACCACTGGTGCGAAATAAATACCTTTCGTGCATAAACAAAGTATTTGGAAAATGAGATGATATACTGTAGAAAAATGATTTGCAGAAATCAGAAAGGAGAAGGCGGAAGACCTTATGAAAATATGAAGGAAATAAAAGTGAAGCATTATTCCATATTCACCAACAGCTTTTACTGGATAAAATGGATATGGAGAAAAGACAGGGCAGTGGTATATATGTCAGTAATTCAGATAATTGCAGCATCTATAGCACCGCTTATAGGAATTTATCTTCCAAAGCTTACAATAGATATGGTTACGGAGGGAGTTACGGAGGGAAAACTTATCAGTACTTTGGGACTGTTTTCAATATTTATTGTTTTAGTATATTGCCTTAGGGGAGGTATGGAATACGGAAAGTATTGGAAATATAATTACAGAAGGGGAGAACTTATAGCAGAACTGTTTTTAAAAAGTACAGCCGTAAGTTATGACATAACAGAAAACGGAAAGGGAAAGACAGCATATCAGGAGGCACTTGATGTAGCAGGAAATGGTGACTGGTCAGCGTTTAACAGAACTATGGATACTGTCCCTAATATATTTATAAATGTTATATGTTTTGCACTTTATTCATCAGTTTTAGGAACATTGAATATATGGATGGTATTTATTCTTATCGGACTGTCCCTTTTAAACTGTCTGTGGATATCATTAAATATTAAATATAAGGAAAACAGACGAGAGGAGCTGGCATATGCTGAGAGGCAGTTTTATTATGTAAAATCAGCGATGGGTGATACAAAGGCGGCCAAGGATGTGCGTATATTTGATATGAATGAATGGATTACAGGAATAAGAGATAAAGCCGTTGAAAAAACAAGAAGGATTCGGAAAAAGCTTCAGGATAGAAATGCATGGCAGGAAAAAATGAGCTTTCTAACACAGATGATAAGGGACATAATGGCATATGGCTATCTTATATATATGGCATCAGAGGGAAATATAACAGCCGGAGAATTTGTATTGTATTTTGGTGCTATTACAGGTTTTTCAAATTTTGTATCAGCTATAGTTTCACTGTGTAACTGAAGCAGATAAGGCATGCTCGGATAATGTAAAGGAGGTTATGGCAGAAAACACAGGTATAGGCATAATTGAAGCAGGAGCCTATATCGTTGTGGGAATACTTGCACTAACAGGTACACTTACAATAGGAAATGTTATAAAGATGGCAGGCTGTTTAAAAAATATGTTAAATGAAACATATGGTTTGACACAGAGCATAACATACTTTGCAATAGAGACAAGAAAAGCAGCAAGTACCCTGGATTTTTTAGACGTGGCAGATGAAATGTATAAGGGAAAACTGCCGGTGGAAAAGAGAAGCGATAATCAGTATCAGATTGAATTTAAAAATGTTTCATTTAAATATCCGGGAACTGAAAATTATGCGCTTAAAAACTTCTCATTGACATTAAAAATAGGCGAGAAGCTTGCCATAGTAGGAATGAATGGCTCCGGCAAAACAACAATGATAAAGCTGTTATGCAGACTGTATGACCCTGATGAGGGAGAAATTCTTCTAAACGGAGTGGATATAAGAAAATTTAAACAGGATGAGTACAGCAGACTCTTCTCAGTAGTATTTCAGGATTATCAGCTGTTTTCATTTATGCTGGCTGAAAATGTGGCAGTATCTGAAAACTTTGACAGTGTTAAGGTGGAAAAATGCTTAAAAGAAGCAGGCTTAGATGAAAGACTTAAGACTCTTAAGGATGGAATACAAAGCTATCTTTATAAGGATTTTGAGGATGACGGAATAGAAATATCAGGCGGAGAAGCACAGAAGATAGCCGTAGCAAGGTCTGTATACAAGGAGGCACCATTTATACTTATGGACGAGCCTACGGCAGCACTGGATCCTATATCTGAATATGAAATCTACGCCGGTTTTGACAAAATGGTAGGAGATAAAACAGCCATATATATTTCCCACAGACTGTCATCCTGCAGATTTTGTGAAAAAATAGCAGTATTTCATGAGGGAAGTCTCATCCAGACAGGCTCCCACGAGGAACTTTTGAAGGATGAAAAAGGAAAGTACCGGGAAATGTGGAATGCACAGGCAAAATACTATGTGCAGCCGGAATAGTGTTAGGAAATCACTGGCGGCGCTTTATTATTTAGTCAAAAATCCTTCACCATATATTTCACTTGTATTAGCAAGCATTATAAAGGAATTTTCATCAATGTCATGTACAGCATTTTTTATAATGTACGCCTGAGATGACGAGCAGGCACATAATAATACATCCCTGTCTGTCTTTGAGTAGGTTCCCACGGCCTTTATGGCAGTAGAGCCTCTGTCACAGACCTTGGAAATGTGGTCTGCCACTTCCGGTCCCTTTGTAGTAATAATAATGGCAAGCTTAGTGGCACCCATACCATACATTATCTTATCCAGGGCAAGAGATGTTACTATAACAGAAACAAGTCCGTAAAGTACGGAATCAATATTTCCAAAAACAGGCCAGCCTATAAGAATGATAACAAGGTCAATTGCCAGAGTAACAACGCCAAGTGAAAGATGAGGTTTAAGTGATTTTATTGTCATTGTAAGGAAGTCAATACCACCTGATGATGAACCGCGCATATAAAACAGTGCCAGTCCTGCACCTGTAAATATACCATAATATATACCGGCAAGAAGCGGAGAGCCTGTATATACCGGCAGATGCGGAAATACAAAATCAAGAAAAACAGTGCAGAATATCATAGTTCTGGCAGTCTTTATAAGGAATTTTTTACCTACAAACCTATAGCTTATAAAAACCAAAGGAATATTAAGTAAAAGAGTAGTAATACCAATAGGAAGCCCCCAAAGGTAATTACCCATAAGTGCTAAACCGGAAATACCTCCCGGAGCAAAATTTGCCATTTTGGCAAAAGTGTAAATACCGATAGAGTATAAAATACTGCCGGCAATGTCAAACAGCAAGTCCAGAAAAAAATTTTTAAGTTTGCTGTTTTTTGTGATTTTTCCCATATTTTTTTCACCTCACATACATACACAATTATTATATAGTGTAACATTTATTATATAAAAAAATCAACACTTTTAATAAAATTTCTTATCGCCTCCTCAATGCTTACACATATATTATACTTCCATTAGTCCCTCGCCCTGCACCACTATGCAAAAGCCTTTTCCACATCGTTTTCCGGCACCCCCGATGTAAATTAAATCTCCTTCTTCGTAAATCCATCATAAGCCGTAAGCAGAAATACCACCATATATACAGCTATGGTAACAACCGCAAATGTAAGCGTCTGTCCCGGAAACATTCCTATTCCGTTTGAAAATGAAGCAAGGTTTGTGTTTGAGAAAAGAAGGTATCTTCCCCAGTCATGACCAAGCGCAAATAAAAACATTGATATTGCAGAGCCTGCAAATTCCACCACAAGGCTTATGGCAATGGCAAGTGCCGTACTTCTAAGAAAAGCTGATATTGTAAATGCCAGTGTTATGGAAGTAATAAGGGAAATTGCAGTAAGTCCGTACTGCTTAAGCGAGTAGAGAATAATCGACTGCTCACTTACCACACCGTCAGCGTATGATAAAAAAACACCATCCATACCGTCAGTACCGCATATTATCATAGTAAACAGGAAATATATTATATAAAATAATACAAGGGCTCCTGCAAAAAGTGTTATACAGGAAATATATTTACTCCAGAATATTTTTGCTCTTTTTATAGGATTAATAAGTAAAAACTTAATAGTACCATTTGAGTATTCATTTGCAAATATTCCTGCAGCAATAATAATTATAAATATCCCCGCAAGTCCTGCCATAACAGTATCTTCGGAAATGGCTGTCATAAATTTATTCTGACTGTATGCACCGCCATAATCATCATCTATCATCATATAATTTTCAATACGATTATCTATAATGTATTTGTAAGTAAAGTATGATTTTGATGTTTGTCCAAGCTGTTCTTCGGATACATGCATACCTTCTTTTTCAGCATCAATATAATAATCATAATCACTTTTGGCATAAACATAATTGTAAAGTGCATCTATAAGAATACTATCTTCATCAGGATTTATATTTTTTTCTATCATACATTTAGCAAATTCATAATTTGTCTTGCTGCAAGTAAGATTGCCGGCTGTCTGATGCTCATAATATTCTATACATAGATTATAGTAGCCGGTATAGTCAAGCTTCTTTATGGCTGTTTCCATTTTTGTACCTATTTCCTTCTCATACTCTATATCAGTAGAATCAAGATACAGCCCCGTGATATTTTCGTTTTCGGAAATATTTTCTGACCGGCTTATAAGAACGTATGCATAATGAGTATATATATAATCATCAGCTGCATTTCGTACCCAGTCAGGAATTTCTGAATAATATTTATACCCCATATCCTCATAAAGGCACAGTTGTGCAAAATTAAGCTCATCATATATATATTCGGAACCTGCATACCAGCCTTTTTCCTCTGAAATAGAAGAATCATAGCTGTAATCATAATGAGAATTAAGTTGAATAAGAGCACTCATACCCAGTCCTAAAACAAGACAAAGCACAAGTATAATA
>CAMENQ010000104.1 GCA_945928585.1 uncultured Roseburia sp.
CATATCCAAGACCATCAGCAATACCTGCAGCAAGTGCAATAACATTCTTTAATGAACCGCCAAGCTCTATTCCTAAAACATCAGGACTTGTATATACTCTGAATACGTTATTCATAAATATGTTCTGAATCCTTTCAGCTGTTTCTTTTGTATATGCTCCTGCAACTACAGATGTAGGTATTCCTTTTCCTACCTCCTCTGCATGGCTTGGTCCGGAAAGAGCAGCCACCTCAACATTTGGAAGCTCGTCCTTTATTACATCAGTAAGTGTCATAAAGGTTTCGTCCTCTATACCCTTACTTACATTAACAATAATCTGACCGTCTCTTACAATATCTTTAAGCATAGCGGCAGTCTGTCTTGTAAATCTTGATGCTACAGCCATAACTACAATATCCATGTCTTCTACTGCTTCCCTGATATCTGACGTAATTTTAATATCGTCCTGTATTTTTATGCCTGGAAGGGAAATACTGTTTTCCCTATCATTTTTAAGCATATTTACTTCATTTTCCACCTTAGACCATATGGTTACTTCATTATCGTTATTTCTCAATACTATGGCAAGTGCTATGCCCCATGCACCTGCTCCAATCACTCCAACTTTTGCCATTTTTTACTTTTCCTCCTTTTTCTTATCTCCGATTCGTCTTTCTGTTCCATTTAAAAGTCTGCTAATATTTCCTCTGTGCTTAAATATTGCAAGTCCCGTAAATAAAAATGTAAGGACAATAAATTCAAACGGAAATCCTGCTGAGGATACATTAAACCACCCTGTTTTCCCACTTGTAAGGTCAAACACTATAACAAGTACAAAATGCATAAGCATAAGACTGATTGAACCAAGAGAAACATATTTTGATATGGCCGTAACTATCATAAATGTTAAAAGGTCTATTACTATAATAGGCCAGAAGAACATAGATATAACAACACCTGATGAAGCAGCTATGCCTTTTCCGCCTTTAAAGCCCATATAGAACGGATAATTGTGTCCTAAAACAACACCCATTCCTGCGTACATTATAAGTATGTATTCCATACTTATAAAAGCATCTCCTGAGCCTATATCGAAAACAAATGCGCACAAAAGCCTTACAACACAGCCTGCAAGAACACCTTTAAGCATATCGCCAAGATATGTGATAATGCCTGCCTTTTTCCCAAGAACTCTCATAGCATTTGTAGTACCTGCGTTACCGCTTCCGTAATCTCTTATATCTACGTGATTCAATTTTCCATATATGTATCCTGTCTGAAACAAACCAAATATATATCCTATAATGACACATATAACTCTGTAAAATATCTGCATAATTTCCTCTCTTCCAAGCCTTATTCTTTTTCCTGACGTTCTCTTATTATAAATTTAAGCGGCGTACCCTTAAAACCAAAGGCTTCTCTTATTTTATTTTCTATGTATCTTGTATACGAGAAGTGCATGAGTTCCTTGTCGTTTACAAAAATAACAAAAGTAGGTGGTTTAACCGCTACCTGTGTAATATAATACAGCTTAAGTCTCTTTCCCTTATCAGATGGAGGCTGCTGCAGTGCTACTGCCTCTGCCATAATTTCGTTTAACACTCCTGTTCCTATACGAAGTGCATGATTTTCTATGACAACATCTATAAGTTCAAACAGCTTATTTATACGCTGTCCTGTCATGGCTGATATAAATAACAGCTCTGCATATGGCATAAACGACAGCGTTTCCTTTATCTTTTCCGTATGCTTGTAAATGGTTTTGTCATCCTTTTCCACTGCGTCCCATTTATTGACAGCAACTATTACACCTTTTCCTCTTTCATGGGCTATTCCGGCAATCTTAGCATCCTGCTCCGTAACACCTTCTGTAGCGTCTATCATAAGAACAACAATATCTGCCCTCTCCACGGCAGTAACAGAACGTATTATGGAATATCTTTCAAGTTCTTCCTTTATTTTATTTTTTCTTCTAAGTCCTGCCGTATCAATAAATATATATTCCTTTGATAGTCCGTCTGAGTCCTTTCTCTTTACAACAGTATCTACCGCATCTCTTGTAGTTCCTGCTATATTTGACACTATAAGTCTGTTCTCACCAAGGAGTTTGTTTATAAGGGAAGATTTTCCCACATTCGGTTTTCCTATAATGGCAATTCTAGGACGCTCGTCCTCTGTATCATCAGCCTCCACGTTTTCAAAATGCTTTACAACCTCGTCAAGCATATCACCAAGCCCTAATTTTGAAATAGCAGAAATAGGAACAGGGTCTCCTATTCCTAAATTATAAAACTCATATACATCTGCATTGTATTTGTTAAAATTGTCTACTTTATTTACAACAAGCACTACAGGTTTGTTGCTTCTTCTAAGCATATCTGCAACCTTTGCATCGCTGTCCACAAGTCCCTGCTTTACATCTACCATAAAAACTATAACATCCGCTGTAGATATGGCTATCTGTGCCTGCTCTCTCATCTGCGTTAATATAATATCCCTGCTGTCCGGCTCTATACCGCCTGTATCAACCATAGTAAAAGAATAGTCAAGCCATGTGACATCTGCGTATATTCTGTCTCTTGTCACTCCCGGAGTATCCTTAACTATGGAAATCGCCTCTCCTGCCAAAGCATTAAACAATGTGGATTTTCCCACATTTGGTCTTCCTACTATGGCAACTATAGGTTTACTCATCTTTTTTTCCTCCATTATCAGGGTAATTCTTTATATATACAAAATTACCGTCTGCTGCTCTTTCCGTTATGGCAGCTTTCCCGTCAATAAAGCTTAATAATAAATCTTTACCGCTTGATTTTACAATATTTACAGGCACTTGTAAAGCCTTTTCCACTTCAGTAAGGTACATATCATCTAAAAATATATCCTCGCCGCTTCTTAAAATATTGTTTGGAAGCAGCAAAACCTCGCCTAAATTCCTACCTTTAAGCTGTGCTATAATATCCTGACCTGTTATTAGCCCTGACACTGTAATTGTCTCTCCAAAAAAGTCATTTCTTATTTTATATACGTCAATCTTTATGTTTGGAAATTTCTCCATAGTCATATCTGCAAGCTCTTTTATGAGATTATATGCGAGATATCCTGTAGCAAGAGAAATATGATGCTTTCTGTCATCACTCTTTGTTTCTTTAATTGCCTCCAGAAATTCATCCTTTAAAAGTCTCATCATTCCAACACCGTTTTCAAGCTGTATATATCCGTCGTATCGTTCCTCCTCAGGGAAATCCCTGCCTGCGTTTATATACCACTCATCAGATGCATGGATAAAATGAAGTCCATAGCGCTCATAAAAACCTTTCTGATAGCTTTCTATCATATCTATGACTTCACCTGCTTCCTCACTGCTAAACATCTCTAAAGGATACAGACCTTCTCTGTATTTTGTAAGACCTGCCGGAACTACAGACACACTTCTCATATGCGGTAGATATTTCGATAAATCCTCTATGGTATGCCTAAGCTCCTCTCCGTCATTTACACCCTTACACAAAACCACCTGTCCGTTCATCTCTATGCAGGCTTCCGAGAGTCTGTCTAGCTTTTTTAGTGCTTCACCGGCAAACCTGTTATTTAACATTTTACACCGAAGCTTTGGATTAGTAGTCTGTACGGAAATATTTATTGGGCACAGGTGATATTTTATTATCCTGTCTATGTCCTTATCACTCATATTTGTAAGTGTTATATAATTTCCCTGCAAAAACGAAAGCCTTGAATCATCGTCCTTAAAATAAAGTGTTTCTCTCATCCCCTTAGGCATCTGGTCAATAAAACAGAAAATACACTTATTGGTACATGATTTATAATTATCCATAAGTCCATTTTCAAATTCTATACCTAAATCCTCGTCAAGCTCCTTATCTATCTCAAGAAGCCATTCCTCACCATCAGGCTTTTTTACAAGCATCTCAATATATTCATCATTAATGGCATAGTGATAATCGAAGACATCCTCCATTTCTTCACCATTTATCTCAAGAAGCACATCTCCTGCTTCGATTTCCATTTCTTCTGCTATAGAGCCTTTCTTAACACTCTTTATAAGATGCCCCTTTTTCTTTTTCATATATTATGTCACCTCATAAACAAATTATATTTTGTAAAAGACTGAAAATCTTCTGTAATCATTACTGTATGCAAAAGTACAGTAAATATCAGTTAAAATCTTCCTTCCTCATAATCTTTCACCAGTGACTTTATACGCTCTGTCGGACTCATAACAGGCTCCGTAGAGAAATCATGATTCAGCGTATCTATAATAAGTGCTATAAATTTACTCATATCTGCCTCAAGATAATATGGTCTCTTAAAAAGTTCCGGATTTCTGTAGGTAAGATTTGTAGTAATAACATAATTTATATAGCCTTTCTTATAATAATCATCAAACTTTGAAAGACCGTCCGTAAAAAGTCCAAAGGTCGTACAGACAATAACCTTTCTGGCTCCTCTGTCCTTTATCTGCTTTGCCACATCAAGCATACTTTCTCCTGAGGAAATCATATCATCAACTATTATAACATCTTTATTCTTTACGTTTGAGCCTAAAAATTCATGTGCAACTATAGGATTTTTGCCGTTTACTATAGTGGAATAATCACGCCTTTTATAAAACATCCCCATATCTACACCGAGAACATTTGAAAAATAAACAGCCCTGTTCATAGCTCCTTCATCAGGGCTTATAATCATAAGATGCTCATTATCAATTTTTAAATCCTTATCCACCTTTAATAGTGCCCTTATAAACTGGAACGGCGGCATATAATTATCAAAGCCGTGAAGCGGAATGGCATTGTCTATTCTTGGGTCATGGGCATCAAATGTTATAATATCATTTACACCCATATTCATAAGCTCCTGCAGTGCAAGAGCACAATCCAAAGACTCTCTCTTTGTTCTCTTATGCTGTCTTCCTTCATACAGAAACGGCATAATGACATTTACTCTTTTTGCATGAGCCACTGTTGCAGAAATTATTCTCTTTAAATCCTGATAATGGTCATCAGGTGACATATGATTTTCATGTCCGCATACAGAATATGTGAGGCTGTAATTTCCTACATCTACCATAGCAAACATATCCACCCCACGTACCGACTCATCTACTACTCCCTTCGCTTCTCCGGAACCGAATCTCGGACAATGACATTTTAAGAGATATGAATCACTTTTATAACCCTTAAACTCTATAGGTGATGAATGGCTTATAACTCTGTTGCCCCTGAGTTCAACCAAATGTGTATCAACTTTATGTGCAAGGCTCATACATCCCTCCAAAGCAGCCACCTTTAATGGTGCCACCGGAATAGGTGTAGTTTCTGTAAAATTTCCGTTCTGCATAATATTTCCTCTCTTCTGTATGTCTTCTAGGCTGATTTTTAGCTTCTAATCACACAACCAATAAAAATTTTATCATTTATGGATTTTACCGTCAATCCCATTCCTTAAAAAATAAATTTAAGTCGCAGTTTCCATTAATACCGTCAATTTGTCCGTCACTTGCATACTGCCAGCCTGCCACCTGATATGGTATATAAATATCATCATTATAATATGCATACCATATATCCCTGTCCTTTAGCTGCTCCAGATCAACAAGTGTTACAAGACATTTAATGTTTCCGTAAAGCATAGTGTGGTAGCCCTCTTTTTCCACCGTTTCAAAAAATGTCTTACATACATTTGTAAGTTCTTCCTTTGACAGTGCTTCATTTCTTCCATCCTCGCCTGCTATATCCTCCACATCAAGTACTACCGGCAAATCAATGTCATAATCCTTTATTCTCTCAAGAACAAACTGTGCTTCTTCCTTTGCTTCCTCCTCATTAATGGCCTCGGAAAACATATATACACCTACCTTTATGCCTGCTTTTTTTGCTCCCTCTATATTTTCCTTAAAATATTCATCTTCAACAAGTGCTCCGGAGCCATAGCCTCTTAACCCTACTCTTATAAAAGCATAATCAACACCATCTGCCTTAACCTTATCCCAGTCTATTTTCCCCTGAAACTTTGAAACATCTATAGTCTTATATGTGGTAATATTCTCATCTCCAATATATTTAAGTTCTCCTGCCTCCTTATCCATCCAGAAGTCACCCCTGCTAAAGTTGTTCTTAGGCAAATCAAGTATTTCTCCAAACACAAAACCGCCTGTATCATTGTGTATAAGATATTCCGGAAACATTTCCCTTAACATGTTAAGTGTGCTTGTCCCGCCTGACATTCTGTCCTTTATTGTGCCAAGTATTTCTGCCCTGCTTTCATCATAAGCCTGGCTGTATGCTTCCTTATGCTCATTTTCAATAAGCTTTGCCACCTGCTCTGCTGATATATAATCATCTGTATTTACTACAGTGTCTCCGTTTACGGCAACAACATCATTATTTTCTTTATTTCTGTCAATAAGCATAAATGTAAGTATAGATGCCGCTGATACAAACCCAAGTGTCATAATGGCAGCATATACCTTAACTCCCTTTCCTGTTCTTTTTTTCTTTTTCTCATTATTCAAAGTATTTTCCATAGTTTTCTCCTGTTTTTTATATTTATTATTTTACTTTCATAACTTATTCAGCATTAAAAATGCACACAAATTTCCCCGTTTTCCCATATGTCCTCTGTGTGAAAACAATATATCCCTGTTACAGCACGTGCATACGTCGGGAACAGCTATATTATCAGCCCGAACACCTGCATCTGTCAACACTTTATAATTTGCAGCCCACAGGTTTAACATATATTTTCCATTATCCTTTTTATACAATATTTTTTCCATATGCTGTGGCACATCATTAAGCCAATTTTTATCATCAGTTTTATATTTTTCAGCAAAAACACCAAACTGATGCTCAAATTCCACAGCTACCTCCTCAGAAACCTCATAGCAGTTTCCACATATTGATGGTCCTATAGCTGCAATTACATCTTCAGGCTTAGTACCGAACTCCTCATTCATCTGTCTTAACGTAGCCTGCCCCATTTTGTTTACCGTTCCCCTCCATCCGGAATGTGAAAGACCTATTGCCTTGTTCTTTATATCAACAAAATAAAGAGGAACACAGTCTGCATATGATGTAACCAAAGTAATTTCCGGCTCATTTGTTATAAGCCCGTCAATATCCTTATAATCAGCCTGTCTGTATATCCCTTTGCCTATATCCTCCCTCGTAACTTTTTTCACGTTTACTGTGTGTGTCTGGTCGCTCATTACGGGATTTTTAAAGCCGTTTTTTTCCAAAAAAATATCAAAGTTTCTTCTTACATTATCCACTGAATCTCCCATCTTTACCGAAAAATTCATTGAAGCATACATCCCTTCACTTACTCCGCCAATCCTTGTAGAAAAAGCATGATGTACAATTCCTGTTTCATTTAATTTCTTATACTGTATATATGGTGCTTCCGTTTCCACTATAACAGTGGTACATATTTTACCTGCTTTTTTTATATTTATCATTCATTTACCTCTACAATCCGCCAAAAGCATTTTTATAATGTCTTATATTTTCTCCCTCCACTGCAATTACGTCAAACCTGCATGGCAAATCCATTCTTTTATACTTTTTATATATATAATATCCTGCCACCTTATATATCTTATCCTGCTTATGTTTGCCGACAGCTTCCTCCGGCATTCCATAGCCATCCTTTTTCCTGTACTTT
>CAMENQ010000105.1 GCA_945928585.1 uncultured Roseburia sp.
TATTCATAATATTTTTTTATAACCTTACACACTTTCATAAAATTTCCTCTGCCCTTCCTATATACACTTGAATTTTCTAATTTTTTTCTGACACCGGTCTTGTATCTGAAACCTTTCAGAATAGTAAGCGCAGTAAATAGCCAGCACTATATACATATACTTCGTTGTCTGCAGGTAATCTACCCAGATTAAGCATATGGAATATGAAAAAATGGCTATTGCTGTAGCTATGCACAATGAAGAACGATGTTTTATTGCCGTTCGAATCATATATATAACAGACATAAGCTGAATTGCAACAAATGTAATTAATCCCGGATAAGCATACCTTATATACAATGCCACATAAAAGCTGTCTATAGATACAATATATGTTCCATCAAATTCAAATCCCACACTGGCATTGGCTCCTCTGCCAACCAACGGATTCAGCCATTCAACAGTAAATATTCTCGGCAGATAATCCCTATAGTTTGAACTCATATTCAGAAGTTCCAGATTAGCTCCATAATTTGCAGAAAAGCTTGTTCCGAAGACTTCATCAATAACACTTGTAATCTGCATCATAATATACTGACCGACTGATGTATTATATATGGCTATCTCGACAATTACTGCCAGAACCAAAAAGGCACCTAATACAATAAATGATTTCTTTTTATTTATTCTCTTACTGAATAAAATAATTAATAATATTTCAAGAGCAACTATTCCCAATGGTCCTCTTGAACCTGTCAAAAATACATTTATCACCAAAAGCACTAAAATAACCGGATGTTTAAATAAATATATTTCATCCTTTTCATAATCAATGCAAATAATCGCAATCAGAAATATCAACATCATTCCATATCCTATGGGATGGACACATGGACCGCTGATTCTGTATTGTCCCGAACGAAATCCTGAAACTGCAACAGATGGCAGAGTTAATAATAACTTGGCCATCGGTGAAAACTTTAAAGCATATTCAATAATGCCATATATACTTATTCCCGCAGCAAACTTAACTGTCCAGTCAATTGCCTTTCTAACGCCAATAACATATCTTATTCCGTAATACACCATATAAAATGTTAAAATATCAAGAAAATTCAAGAAAAATGTATTTATATTGACTCTTAACACTGTAGTATATATCATAACTAACATATATGCGATGAAAAATGGTGTAAGCTGAACATCGAGCATAGATTTCAGAAAATGATTTCCCACCTTCCTATTAAGCAGAAAATATATAATTATTAAAACATTAAGAATTCTTGTACATGTAAAATCAAATCCAATATGAATACCAAAATACTGAGGCATAACCCAGTCTGTAATCAGTAACGCAGACATAAGAATATAAAGCAGTTTTGCATTCTTAAGCTCTGCTTTATCACCTCTGTATTCAGTTAAATTTATATTATCATCTGCTCTCATTATTCTCACTCTCTTTTAAGGTACTTTCCAATGTCATCTTTACAACCGGCAATCTTCAGGAATTTTTTATATGAAACAATCCTTCTGCTTATTTCAATCATTTTCCTTTTATCCTCATCCTTAACTGCCCTCTTCATACTGGCAGAATGTCTGTGAATAACCGTAAGCTTATGCAAATATGAATATTTATATCCCAGCCTGTTCAGAATATAACACAATATTTCTTCTTCGCAATATAAAAAAGTGTCATTATATAAGCCGTCAAACTTTTTTACATAATCAGGCGAAAATATTATACAACTTCCATGAATAACTCCATGAAAATCATAAATAGTATCTGTATCATTTGGTTTAAATGTACTCCCATCATAATGCAGCATTTTTTTTAGCATCTGCTGTATTCTTACTTTCATAAGCCCCAACACTATATAATCATGTATCAGATTCTTACGGATAATTTTCTTATTCATGCACTCCTGCCTGAACGGATTCTGGTTATTTCCCTCCGGAGTTACAATATTGGGGCCTGCGATATAAAAAGCATTTTTTTCATATTCATCAAGCAATACCTTTCTAAAGTCCCTCTGTTCTATAATAACGTCATTATTAAGAAGAACTATCCATTCTGCTTTAAGCACATCTTTTCCAAATCTGAATCCAACGTTATTACCTGCTGCATATCCGAGATTTTTATCATTATGTAAAAAATGAATGTTTTCATACTCACCATAACTTGCTTTCAGTTCTTCATAACTGCCATTATCCGACGCATTATCCACCACAATAATATGTGAATCGTCTTCATGTTTCAGCAAAGCTTCTATACATTGTTCAGTTATATCTGCATTCTTATAATGCAATATCAAATATGCAAACATTTTCTATCTCTCCATTATCCTTCCGGCTACTATATTTATGATGAAACTTACAATTCTAAAAACTACCCAGCCTATAAATCCTCCCAGTACATTTACTATCAAATCCTGAATTTCATAATATCCTCTTCCCGTAATAAGCTGAGTTATTTCTATAATCATACTTAATATGAGACTTATCAATACTACAAATGCACATTGAACTAAAGCCTTTCTTTTATGTACAAATGAAAATAATGATAATACAAATCCAAACGGAACGAATAACATACAATTAAGTATAACATATGCTATCATCAGCCAGTGATAACTGTTAGCTTCCCCCAGTAATCCATGAAATACATCAAGTTCAATTCCGATTCTGCTGTTATCCGCACGGCATACTAACGTTAACTGCAGAATAATCGATAAATATACTGCCATAACTATTCCTGCAAGTATATCACTTAGTTCTGTTTCTTTTTCAAATAATCTTCGCAATAGTACAATCGCAGTAACAAACAGAATTCCTATCAGCGAAAATAATATAAACTCTCCTAATGACAATTTTCCAAACTGTTCCAAAGCCAGGGACATAGTTCTCGAATTAAATATTTTCTCAAATATGTACATTAATTTTTTTCCTTTCGCAAAGTCAATATCTCGCAGAACAATCCTATATTCCAGCCGGTAACACATTTCATATATCGAAATAAGTTTGATCTGCCCTGCAAATATTTATTATGCTTATAATCAGGATAAAATTCCTGTATCATATTCCACGTGTCCCTGCAAAATTGTTTTCTAAGCTTTCTGTCAGGAATCTGCGCAATTCTTTTCAGTGAACTGCACAATAATATCTTAACTATAATATATTCCAGTTCGTCCCGATATTCTTCATATATTCCCTGCTTCTGATAATATGTAATAACATCCTTTAAAACATCTAATATATCAGCTACCCTGTGTGATTTGTTTGCATTCATCGTAGATGTTCCTCTAAAAAAATGAACAACAAACTTTTCAGGAACAAAAGCAGGCTTATCTACTAATGATATTGCTTTCAGGCAAAATGATGTATCCTCATATATAAGCCCTTCTGGAAATACTACTCCGCTATTCTGTATAAGTTCTCTCTTATATATCTTATTCCATGGTGCCACCATCGGGTCTATGAACATATCCTTTTTATCAGTGTATTCTCTCACCCTGCTTCCATAATCAGCAATTCTTTCCTGTTGTCCATGATTATTAATTTTAACATTAACGTAATCACATTCTACATAATCAGCACCTGTCTCGACAGCCTTCTTATACATCTCCTCATACATAGCAGGTTCAATATAATCATCCGAATCAACAAACCCTATATATTCACCGTGACATAGCGTTATAGCCATATTTCTGGCAGTTGCCTGTCCGCCGTTTTCTTTGGACAGCAGTTGTATTCTGTCAGGATACCTTGACTTGTACTTTTCCATGATTCTCAGCGAAGAGTCTGTGGAACCGTCATTAATAAGAATTATTTCCAATTCCCTAAGTGTCTGGTTAACTACAGATTCCAGACAGGCTTCAAGATATTTTTCTGTATTATATACCGGAATAATTAAACTAACTTTAAACATATACGTCTCCTACTGTTTCAACTGCATATCTACATATTCTTATCATATGGCATAAGACCCAGTATCAATTCTTCATCCGGTTCGCACTGTGCCACACTTCTTACCCACGGTGAAAAAAATGCCTGCAGGAATATTATGCCGCATACAGCAACAAATGCCCCTCCTGTAATCACCAGAAGATATAATTTACTGTTTAACGTATTAAATGAAGAATACGCGGTTGCCTCGTCCATAACCTGAATCGCACTTGAACCAATAAGTTCATTCAGCTCTGCTGCAAAAGCAGACGACATTGCATTTGCTATATCAAGAACCTGTTCCGGTGTATCAGAAAATACTGACAATGTCAATTTATATCCATAGGATGTAGAATTAGTGCTTGCTCCCGAAACAGTAATCATTCCATTTAAAACCATATTTTGTAAATCTTCCGTTGTTATGCCATATTTCCCCAATGTCTGTGCTGCTCTTCCACACACTCTTGAACTTCCTATCATATCTGCGTAACGGTTCATTACAGCAACTCCTTCACTTGAATCCTGTGATGCTCCATAAACTGCACTGAACAAAGTTGCAGAAGAATAATATTTTACTGAATTACCCTTTATATTAATAAAAATAAGTGCAGCCAAAAATCCTGCTATAGTAACCAACAGTATAAGAAGTTTCTTTTTCCATAGTTCCCTAAATCCTAAAACAAAATTTTCAATCAAATCCGTATCCCTTGATTCAATATTTTTAATATCTCTTTCCTGCATATTTTACTTCCTCCTATATATCAACAATAGTACTACGCAGCATATAGCAATCAACAATATTCCAATTGTACATACAATAACCATATTGCTGATTCCGGTCTGGTTTTCTTCGTTTTCTTCACCGGCGGAACTGTCTTTATTATCAATATTATTACCCTGCGCCTCCGAAGTATCTGCCTTATCACCTACGTTAAATATGCCTGAAGATATAATATATTCTTTGTTTGTATCCACTCCGTCCGTATATGTAAGAAGCAGTTCATATGAATGCTCTCCCTTATTTTCTTCTTCAAACAAAACAGTAAGATACTGTGTTTTGGCCGTTCCTGATAACATAGTTCCTATGCTCTGTGATGCCAAAATCTCATCATCGCACTTTATAACCATAGCAACATTATCCATATCCTTACCGGAAACATTCTCAATTAAGGCTCCGATATACTCTTTTTTTCCTATTACCATATTTTCGGGAATCGTAAATTCATCTACAGAAAAATCACCTTCTCTTCCAACAGATATTCGAAGAGGTGTAGTTGTTTCATTTGAATCCCAACTAATATATACTCCAAAATCAAGTTCTGATACATCAAGTTCCAAATCGGCCTTATACTTAAACTTAATCTCCGCTGATGACTTTGGTCCTATATTATCTATATATTCCACACTCAGCGTTCCATACTCAGGAACTATTCCCTGTGGATTATCAATCATAACAACTATATCTCTGGCCGACACATATTCACTATAATTTTCCACTTTTAGTTTTAATGTAAACTCTTTTCCCGGAATAATAGTCTGATTATCCACTTCATATCCGGTCACATATAATAGTGCTGTTTTCTCTTCTTCATCCGCAAAGACAGGTGCATCAAATGTAAATATTATTAACATCATCATAAAAACCATGCCAATGACTGTCATTTTTATTTTATTCATTTTTGTCACCCTCCTTCTTCACTCCTTTATTTTTTTTGTACTTTTTGGTTGCTTTTTGTCCAAGTTTCTGATTTCCATCACGATTAACAAAATAATAATCATATTTTTTAATATACTTTTTGTACATCTTCATATCAATCTTGTTGATTATCATTCCATAGTACTTATCGGCAAACGGCTGTATCTTTTGTTTTGCATTTTTTATCTGTCTCTTAGTAACACCCTCAAGAGCTGATACTAAAATAATTCCGTCAACATCACCAAAAAGAATCTGTGCATCAGGAGCTACCGAGATGGATGGGAAATCAAATATTACATAGTCATACTGTTCATCTGCATACTTTAGAAGTTCCTTCATCATGCCGGAGCAGAATAACCTTGCAGGACTTGCCGCAAATTTACCGCATGGAATATAAGATAAATTCTCAAAATTTGTTTTATATATTATTTCTTCATAATTATCGTTATCATCGTTTTCACCTAACAGGAAGTCTGACAATCCATTATCCGTGTTGTCATTAAGTTTTTTATAATCTCTCTGCTTTCTTATATCGCAGTCAATTATAAGAGTTTTCCACTTAGCTGCTGAGAATGCTATTCCAAGTCCTATACATGTGGATGTACTTCCACACTGTGGTCCGCATCCTGTAAGCAATATCTTCTTGGCTCCCCCGGTCTCCTTCTTCTTGTTATGAATTTCCACTACAATTCTGTCAATAGCATCATTCATAACCTGACTGTTATTAACATAAAGCTCTATCTGAGGTTTTGTTCTCTTTGAATTTTTATTTTCCATCTCCAGTTTCTCCTCAATACTCATACTAAACTTATATATGTAATTTCTTATCATGCCAATCATATAATCTCTGTGAGATACATATTTTCCAAATCTTTTTTCTCTGCTCAGATCAATCAGCTTAGCCATATCATCATCTTCACCACATACCAGCACAAGATTCTTTTTCTGAAATGCCGTTGCAATTTCAAGCTGATGATTATCAACATGTTCTTTATATTTCTTAAGTCTTGGAAATACTATTACCGGCTTACGATGATATATACCCGACAGTATTGTTCCTACACCGCCATGGGTTATGAGCAGAGAACATTCTTCTATTTTATTTTCAAATTCCTCTTTTGGCAGAAAATCTACTGTAGTATAATGCTTAGGTATATAACGGCTGTATCCCTTCTGGGCAAATACATCTTCATTAATTGTACCGTTTTCCACCAGCTCATCAACTTTTTTCAGCAGCCTGTCGCACTGGAATTTTTGTGTGCCTAACACAACTAGTATCATATTTTACCTCTTTTTTCAAATATCTCAATTCAGTTTTTCAAAATATTCCGCCTCCATATGTTGCCTTAGGAAAAATTTGAAGCATATCCTCCCACTGAACGAGAAACAAATCTGCTATAGGATACATTAACCTGCCCGTAAGTGACGGTTCATCCACTCTTGCAAATGATTCAATATAGATTATCTTCTTTTTCCTAAGCTTACACCAGACACACAAAGGATATGTCATTAAAGCTCCGGTAGATATAATGCAATCCGGCTTTTCTTTTTTTATAATTTTTCCTGCCTTGAAAAATAAAGCTATAAAATGAAAAATAAACCACTTCTCTTTTCTGTTAATCTGACGAAGGTAATATGTATTCTCTCCCCAGGCAGTTTGTCCCTGTGTAGTTTTCTCAGTCACAAGAAAAGAATCATGTTCCTCTGCAATTGGTCTAAGGCAGCTTATTTCTTCCAGATGCCCTCCTGAAGATGCCGCAAAACATATTTTCATATATTTTTCCTTTCTAAAAAATCTCTACATATCTTACTACATTTTACTTCATTTACCATAAATTATCAAGATAAATATACTCTTGAGTTTCCGCAATTTTATCCACAACCCCTGTTTTTACGGATATAATAATACACAACTTTCAAAAAATGTCAAAAATACATTGGCATTTTTAAAAACACGCATGTATCCTGTTTTGTATTCTGTATTTAATACAGTTTCTTCAAAACGTCAATAACATTTTTATATCCAAG
>CAMENQ010000106.1 GCA_945928585.1 uncultured Roseburia sp.
ATTTCCATATGTACTGCATTTATTTTGCATTTCATATATTAACCGTAAGCTGTATATATTGTATGTACTGTTACATACACATTTCTCTGCAACATACTCCTCTCACCGATGTAGTATAAACTATTCTTCTTTTCATATATACTGCTCCTTTCTTTTTCCTACTTTTTCAGTAGGTTTTGTATGAATTGAATTATAAAACTAAAAGGAATATATGTCAATACTTTTTTACATTTTTTTCAAATACTTTTCCGTCAATACAAAGCTCCCTCCGTCACGCCTGAAGCTTCTTAAGCGCATAAAATGCCCCTTCCCTCTCCATAAGCTCATCATATGTTCCAATCTCCATACAACCGCCCTCTCCTATCACGGCAATACGGTCAGCTCCCTTTATGGTGGAAAGTCTGTGTGCCACAATAAATGTAGTCCTGTTTTTTGAAAGATTATTTATTGCATCCTGTATTTTCTTTTCAGATATACTGTCAAGTGCTGATGTAGCCTCATCCAGTATAATGATAGAAGGATTTCTCACCAATGCTCTCGCTATGGACATTCTTTGACGCTGGCCCCCTGACAGATTACTGCCGTGCTCATTTATTCTTGTTTCCACTCCCTCCGGCAGACTGTCTATAAGTTCCCTTAAATTAGCAGCATCAATAACACCATTAAGCGTCTCATCCGATATATCCGGCAGACCATATGTAATATTTTCTCTTATGGTTCCTGAAAAAAGTATTGTGTTTTGCGGCACTACTGCAAGATGCTTTCTTAAGCTTCTTAAATCAATATTTTCTATATTTTTCCCATCTATTAAAATACTTCCTCCTGTTACGTGATTAAAGCCTATAATAAGATTTAGTATAGTAGATTTTCCTGCCCCGGATTCTCCTACAAGTGCAATGGTTTCCCCTGCTTTTACAGATAAGTTAAGGTCAGACAGTATTTCCCTCTCCGGCTCGTCCGGATATGCAAATTTCACTGATTTAAACTCTATTTTCCCCTGTACATTTGTTACTTTCTTTTTGTTATTATTGTCCTCCACATCATCATCATTTAAAACCGATGAAATAGAGCCTACTGATTCCATTCCCTTTGAAATTACCGGCAATAAATTTATAACGCTTGTAACCTCATTTACTATAGTTGTAAAATAAGACTGATAAAGTACAACATCACCTACCGTTATCCTGCCCTTAAATGCAAGATATGATGTAAAAGCAAGACATATAAGCTGGAAAAGCTGAAATGCAAGCCAGCTTATGGAACCAAAGAAGGACTGGACTATGTCAAGCTTATAGCCACGTTCAGCCACAGTAGTAAGCTGTCCTTTCATGCGGTCAATTTCCCATTCCTCCAGACCATGGGCTCTTGTTACCGGAACAAGCTCTACCATTTCCATAACCTTTGCAGACGTATTTTCGATTTCTTTCCGTAAATCAGCATTACTTTTTCTTACCTTATCCTTAAAAATGCGTATTATAACAACTGCCACTGGCACCGTTACCAGAAAAAATCCAAATACAATAAGACTCTTACTTATTGTAACAGCAAGAGCTATTCCTATACTTAAGGTAATATTTAAAACATTGATAAAAAGCTGATGAGACAGACTTTCTACAGCCTCTACGTCCCTCATTATTTTCGACTGGAGACGGCCTGACTGCATCTGCTTATGATAGGAAATCGACAGCTGCTGCAGTTTTCTTACAAGAGAGCTTCTAAGCCCTGCTTCTACATAACGTATAGCCTTGCTGTAGTATTTTGTGTGAAGATAATTCATAGGTATATTTTCCAGAACAAGTACTACCAGAATAATAAGATTTATGGCAATAAGCCATGGAGTATTCCCTTGTCCGCCTGTTATTGCATCTACTATATTTGATGTGGCAATAGGTAAAAACCATGCATATCCCCTTTTTAAAACAAAAAATACAGCCGATAAAATCAAATAATGATAATTACCCTTATAAATTTTCAAAAGGGCTCTGAATTTATGGTCCGGATTTTCATTAAATGCATTTAAAAAGCTTTCCTCATCTACAGCATCTATAATTGATGATTTCATATTTTCCCGATTCTCCCTTACAGCACTGATTTACTATATCTTCCCGGTGTAGTTCCTGCGTATTTTTTAAACACCTTTGAAAAATAATAAGCATCATTAAAGCCTGTCATTTCTGCCACGTCACTTATGGAATGAAGTCCGTTTTCAAGAAGTTTTTTTGCCTTAACTATTCTAAGTTCGTTTAAATAGTTAAATATGGTCTTTCCAGTAGCCTGCTTAAACACTCTGTTCAGATAATCAAAGTTGCAGCCTAAAAGCTCCTCTATGGAATCACCTGAAATGTCCTCCATATAGTAGCTGTTAAAATAATTAAGCAAGTCAAACACCTTTCTTGAAGCCTTCGTAGATGAGGTCTTTGTCTCAAACAACAGCTCTGATGTATATGATCTTGCAAAATCTATCATCATTTCAAGAAGCATACAGTCAGCCTTCATGGCGTAGTACTCTCTTCTGTCATTACCTGCCGCAATAATATCGCCTGCCCTGCAGATAAGATTTATAACGGAAGCTGCTGTACTGAAATGGTAATAATTAGGCAGTATTACCTCTTTATCTCGCATGTCAAATGATTCCTCACTTTTAAGTGATAAAAATCTGTCAGAAACCATTTTCTCCTTTACACTTTCCCCTTTTATCTCCTCCATATCTGCCCTGAAGTGAATATAGTAATACTCACATTCCGTAGCCTCCAGCCCATAATGTTCATACTCAGGACTTAATATTATGACATCATTCTGCTTTAAAATATATTCCGTGTTATTTTCTTTAAGCTGCATCTCCCCATTTACAATAATGTACATTACATATTCATCAAGCTGCCGCCTTATATGTACATATGGGGGATGTATTGTTACTGAGCCAATGAGACTTATAGACGGCAGTGTCCCCTTCTTAAGCTTGTAATACGACATATTTCCTTCTCCTTGCATATAGACCCGATTATCGTTTATCCGTTATACTTTTCAATAAGTCTCGTATATTCACTATCAGTTATATTTAACACTGAACCGTGACGCTTTTTTGTTTTTCCCATATCATATTCATCAGGATTAAGAACCCTGAATTCTCCTGATGACATATCTTTTGTAACTATAGGCAGATATCCTTTTCCTTCTGCAAATCTGTCCACCATAAGGCACCATTCTTCTCTGTCATTAAACTTAAAGCCTGCAGGACCTTCCACACCCATAAGATTTTCTACATTAGGACAGCTAAGCTTCCTAAACGGTCCCTCACCGACATTGTCGCTCATATCTGCTATAATGTTTTTTGTAGTTTCATCCTTTGAAAATCTGTAATATGTACCCTTCCACTCTAAAATGGTAGTATCTATCACATGATTTTCCCTCTCTATATATAGCTTTGGCTCGCTGAAATGCTTAAAATCCTTTGTATACGCTCTGTATATACGCTGTTTGGCATCAGTATCTCCGTCCTTTTTCACCATTGATGCCCAGAACACAAGATATTCACCCTTTTTCTCGTCAAATACAGCCTCCGGTGCCCATACACAGCCTGCACCGTCTATGCCGACCTCTACCGCTTCTATGTCTGTCCAGTCTGTAAGATTGTCTGAGGAACATACCATAAGGTTTCTGCTTCCTTCATACTGGGCAGCTCCCCAGCCTTTGCCGTTTGCTATTCTAAGGTCTGTTGAAATAATATAAAATCTGCCGTCAAGCTTATTTCTAAGTATAAACGGGTCTCTTACACCCTTTTCACATATTTTTGAAACAATCACAGGCTGTCCGTTATTTAAATCTGTCCAATGAAGCCCGTCTTTACTTACGCTGAAGTATACCTGCTCTCCTGTTTCACTTTCTCCCGTAAAATGTACAAATAAATATCCGCTGTATTCCATAATAATCCTCCATTCCAGAGCGTTTTACGCGATGGTATGCCATCATAGCTGCTTTGTGACGCTCCGACACGAATAGCTGTGTGCAACATATGTTTAATAATATGAAAAGTTCAATCATATTTAAGTGATGTTACCCTGTATTATAATGTTTTTATAAATCTTTCAAAATGTTCTCTGCCTTCTTTATTGCATTTAAAAACGCCTGCATCCTCAAGTACCCTTACGAATACCTTTCCCACCTCATCCTTCACAATGTCAAAGGCATTCTTTTCATCTATGTGGTCATAATTTTTCTTAAAATCATTTACCCACTGACCATGAATAGCTATCTCCTTTATGCTGCTTACATCCTTTCCGGCTGCCAGTGCACCTGCAACCATGGTAAGCTCATTTTTAAGTCTTGAAGGAAGCACTGCAAGTCCCATTACCTCTATAAGCCCTATATTCTCTTTTTTTATATGATGCAAATCAGCATGTGGATGATATACTCCCAAAGGATGTTCATCTGTTGTTATGTTATTTCTAAGAGCTAAATCAAGCTCATACATATCTCCTCTTTTTCTTGCTATAGGAGTTATTGTATTATGTGGCTCTCCGTCTGTCTCTGCAAAAACAAAAGCTTCTTCATCCGTATAGCCTCTCCATGTATTTAAAATATGTGTTGCCAGAAGTCCTATCCTCTCTGTATCAGTTCCCTTAAGCCTTATAACCGATAACGGCCAGTGAAGTATGCCGCACTCCACATCCTCAAACCCTTTTATGCTGTAAGTCTTTTCCATTTCTGCCCTTGCCATGGCAAATTCATAATGTCCGCCCTGAAAATGCTCATGTGTCAGTATGGAACCTCCTACAATAGGCAAATCAGCATTTGAACCTACAAAATAATGCGGAAACAGCTTAACAAAATCAAACAGCTTTCCCCATACATTTTCATCTATCTTCATAGGTATATGCTTTTTATTAAACACAATACAATGCTCATTGTAATATACATACGGTGAATACTGAAATCCCCACTCTTCTCCCTGTATTGTAACAGGAATAATGCGGTGATTACCTCTTGCAGGATGATTAAGCCTTCCTGCATAACCTTCATTTTCATAACAGAGCTGGCATTTAGGATAAGCTGTATTTTTTGCATTTTTTAAGGCAGCTATAGCCTTCGGATCCTTCTCCGGCTTTGAAAGATTTATGGTAATATCTATATCCCCATACTCTGTCTTTGTAACCCATTTCATATCCCTTGCCACTCTGTATGTTCTTATGTAATCTGAAGCCTTGCTTAAATTAAAATAATAATCAGTTGCCTTCTGCGGTGACTCATCATATCTTTTATAAAACTCACCTGCTATCTCCGAAGGCTTAGACACCATAACAGCCATAAGCTCCGTATCAAACAAATCCCTATAAGTAACCGTATTATCCTCAATCAGTCCCTTATCCACCCCATAATCCAGTATATCCCCTAAAATATCCTCAAGACCTCTTCCATCTTCTCCCCCGCAAAGCTTATAAAGCCTCTCCTCTATATCATCATCCAAATCCTGTATCTTAAGTATATTTATATACCTGTTAAAAATATAATACTTATCGCTTTTATCAATAAGCGAGTTATTAATACCATAATTTATAAGTTCCAATACATTATCTGATATACTCATTTTTTCCTCTCCTTTTCCGGTTTTTACAATATATGGGCAGGTGCCGGACGGTCTTGGAACGGTACGGAGCAGGCTGACGACGGAAGGAGCCATATTATACTCTGCAAACAATTCAGAGGTGCTTTTAGCGGAGACGAAATCCACTTCTTACGAATACTTAGGCGCGAAGGCTATCCTGAGCGTCTTAGTATTCGTTAGAAGTTAGTTCGTCGGAGCGTTACCTCGTTTGCAGAGTATAATATGGCTCCTTCCGCCGTCAGCCTGCTCCGTGCCGTTCCAAGACCGTCCGGCACCTGCCCATATATAGTAAAAACTAACGCTTTTTATGTTTAAATATTACACCAATAAGCGTTAGTTTACAATATATTATTTCTATTAATTATTGCAATTTAGCGACATTTTTTGTCTTACAATCTCATATGCCAAAACCCCCGCAGCCACTGATGCATTAAGGGAATCTATGTCCCCCTTCATAGGTATTGATGCTGTAAAATCGCATTTTTCCTTTACAAGTCTGCTTACTCCCTCACCTTCATTTCCGATAACAAGCCCTATAGCTCCTGTCAAATCCAGATTGTACATTGTCTCTCCCCCCATATCGGCACAGACAAACCACATTCCTTCTTTTTTAAGTTCCTCTATGGTTGCTGCTATGTTTGTAACCTTTGCCACAGGTGTATAATTCAATGCTCCTGCCGAGGTTCTTGCCACTGTGGCTGTAAGTCCTGCTGCCCTCCTCTTAGGTACAATAACGCCATGGGCTCCTGCCAGATTTGCCGTTCTTATAATGGCACCAAGATTGTGAGGGTCTTCAATATTATCCAGAATAAATATAAATGGTTTTTCGTTCTTTTCCTTTGCAGAATCAAGTATCTGCTCCACCGTAGCATATTCGTATGCTGCAGCAAAGGCTATTACTCCCTGATGCTTTCCTGTCTTAGACATATTGTCAAGGCGTTCCTTACTTACATAGTTGACTATGGTATCTCCCTTTTTTGCTTCTCTTACAATAGTATTTACAGGACCGTCATGACATCCGTCCTGTATAAAAAGCTTGTCTATTGTTTTTCCTGAACGAAAAGCTTCAAGCACAGCATTTCTTCCCTCTATGGTAAATTCTTCGTATCTCATATATTCCTCCGTTTTAATTATTTTATTTACCTTCTTCTAATTTTTCCATTCCTTTTTTTATCAGGTACAGCAACCTTTCCGTATCTCCCTTTATATACAGATAGCCGCATAATGCTTCAAATCCTGTTGCTGTTCTGTAATCGCCTATTGATGCATTTTTTGCCGAGGTAAAGGACTTGGCATTTCTGCCTCTTTTATATATTCTTTCCTCCTCCTCAGTAAGCTCCTCCATCAACATATGAATAAGCTTAGCCTGAGTCTCTGCCTTTACAAGATTACTGCTTTTTTTATGAAGCTTGTTTACCTGTTCATTTCCTTCCCTTGTGACAACAAATGTCCGTATTATAATCTCATATATACCGTCTCCTATGTACGCAAGAGTAAGAGGCGAGTATGAACCCGCCTCCTCCTTTTTTGTTTCAAGGTATTCAGTTATAAATTCAAAAAAATTTAAACTCTCTCCCATACTACTCCTTCTCTTGTATCCTTTATGGCTATACCCTTATCCAAAAGCTCCTGTCTTATTTCATCTGCCCTTGCAAAATTCTTTGCTTTCTTTGCCTCTGCTCTTTCTGCTATTTTTTCATTAATAAATGACAATTCTTCATCAGTTGCTTCAGCATTTTCCACCGGTTCATCCTTTTTTGTAAGGTCAAGTGATAAAACCCTGTCATAGTCATTTATTACGGCAAGCTTTGTCGCATCATTTGTATCTTCCTTAAGAATATCATACACAAGAGAAAGTCCAAGTGCTGTATTTATATCATTTCCAACTGCATTTATAAACCTTTGTCTGTATTCATCAAATATAGTCTTATCTACACTGCCGTCATCCTTTAAAGAGCCTATTCTCTTTTTAAGCTTACCGTATGCCGTCTTTGTGTTATCCATTATTTCGTAGCTGAATTCAAGAGGTTTACGGTAAT
>CAMENQ010000107.1 GCA_945928585.1 uncultured Roseburia sp.
CACACATTTAAATTAGGAGGAATTACTACAATGAGTAAGATTATGGAGCCGGAATGGAATGGTTTTAAGGCTGGTAAGTGGAACGACGAAATCGATGTAAGAGATTTCATTCAGAAGAACTACACAGAGTACACAGGTACAAATGAATTCTTATCAGGACCAACAGAGAAAACAAAGGCTTTATGGGCACAGGTTATGGACCTTTTTAAGCAGGAACGTGAAAAGGGTGGAGTATTGGATTGTGAAACAAAAATACCTTCTACCTTAACAGCTTATGGTGCAGCCTATATCGATAAGGATAAGGAAACAATCGTTGGTTTACAGACAGATAAGCCACTTAAGAGAGCATTTATGCCATTCGGCGGTATTCGTACAGCAGTGTCAGCAGCTAAGTCTTACGGCTACGAAGTAGACCCTGAGGTTATTGATATTTTCAATAAGTACAGAAAGACACACAATCAGGCAGTATTTGATATCTATACACCTGAGATGAAGTCAGCAAGACACAACCACATTATTACAGGTCTTCCTGATGCATACGGAAGAGGACGTATCATTGGTGACTACAGAAGAGTTGCTCTTTATGGTGTTGATAACCTTATTGCAGATAAGAAGGACCAGCTTGCATCAGTATGCGGTACAATGACAGAAGAGAATATCAGACTTCGTGAGGAGCTTGCAGAGCAGATTAGAGCTCTCGGTGACTTAAAGAAGATGGCTGAGTCATATGGCTACGATATTTCAAAGCCTGCTAAGGATGTAAAGGAAGCTATCCAGTGGGTATACTTCGGATACCTTGGAGCAGTTAAGGATCAGAACGGTGCAGCTATGTCTATCGGACGTACATCTACATTCCTTGACATTTATGCAGAGAGAGATTTAAAGGAAGGCAAGTACACAGAGGAGCAGATTCAGGAGTTCGTTGACCACTTCATTATGAAACTCAGAATGGTTAAGTTCGCAAGAATCCCAGAGTACAATGCATTATTCGCAGGCGATCCTACATGGGTTACAGAGTCACTTGGCGGTATAGGTATTGATGGAAGATCAATGGTTACAAAGATGTCATTCAGATACTTAAATACACTTGATAACCTTGGTACAAGCCCTGAACCAAACATGACAATTCTCTGGTCTACAAGACTTCCAATCAACTGGAAGAAGTACTGTGCAGAGATGTCAATTAAGTCATCATCTATCCAGTACGAGAATGATGATATGATGAGAGTTACACATGGTGATGATTATGCTATCGCATGCTGCGTATCTTCAATGAGAGTTGGTAAGGAGATGCAGTTCTTCGGAGCAAGAGCAAACCTTGCTAAGTGTTTACTTTACGCTATCAACGGTGGTGTTGATGAGAAGACATTTGAGCAGGTAGGACCAAAGTACAGACCTATTACATCTGAGTACCTTGACTTTGATGAAGTTATGGAAAGATATGATGACATGATGGATTGGCTTGCTCATCTTTATGTTGAGACACTTAATGTTATTCATTACTGCCATGACAAGTACTGCTATGAGAAGCTTCAGATGGCTCTTCATGACAGAGATGTTAAGAGATGGTTTGCTACAGGTATCGCAGGTCTTTCAGTAGTAGCTGACTCACTTAGTGCTATTAAGTATGCTAAGGTTAAGACAATCAGAAATGAGAACGGCATAGCAGTAGATTACGAGGTAGAGGGAGACTTCCCTAAGTATGGTAACAATGATGACAGAGTAGACGAGCTTGCTGTAGATATTGTAAAGAGATTTATGAACAAGGTTAGAAAGAATCATACATACAGAAATTCTATACCTACAACATCTATCCTTACAATTACATCTAACGTATCATATGGTAAGAATACAGGTTCTACACCTGACGGAAGAAAAGCAGGCGTTCCACTTGCTCCTGGTGCTAACCCAATGCATGGACGTGATTCACACGGTGCATTAGCTTCACTTTCATCAGTATCTAAGCTTCCATTTAAGGATGCACAGGATGGTATTTCAAATACATTTACCATTCTTCCAAATGCACTTGGTAAGGATGCTACATTTATTGAAAACATCGATGTAGATATCCAGCTTACACCTGAGCAGATAGCTGAAATCGAAGGTTCACAGAACTAGTTTTAAGTTAAGAGTAAAAAAGTAAAATAAATAATATCCGGTACATAAATTTTTGAATATATGTACAGGAACATATAACAGAAAGGAGATATTACAATGGCAGATATTAAAGTTACAGAGACACAGAAGGACAACCTTGTTTCATTGTTAGACGGATACGTACAGAAGGGTGGACATCATCTTAATGTAAATGTACTTGTAAAGGAAACATTACTTGATGCACAGGCACATCCTGAGAATTATCCACAGCTTACAATCAGAGTTTCAGGCTACGCAGTAAACTTTATTAAGCTTACAAAGGAGCAGCAGGATGACGTTATCTCACGTACATTCCATGAGGCAATATAATTAAAAAATATTCTGTATAAGCTTTAAAAAATGCCCCTTTTATGGTAGACTTATAAAAAGATGTCTGCCGCTAAAAGGGGCATTTTTATTTGAATAAATGGAAAATCAGACAAAAAAGATTACAAGAGATTTTCTAAAATACTTTTTGAAAGGACCGGTATTGTACTATGAAAGGATATATACATTCAGTGGAGACATTTGGCACTGTGGACGGACCGGGAGTGAGATATGTTGTATTTACACAAGGGTGTCCTATGAGATGTGCATATTGTCACAATCCTGATACATGGCAGCCAAATATAAATGAACAGAAGGAAACAGATGAGATACTTGATGATTATGAAAAATACAGACCTTTTCTAAAGGAAGGAGGACTTACAGTTACAGGCGGTGAGCCTATGCTGCAGCTTGATTTTCTTACAGAGCTTTTTATGAAAGCAAAGGAAAGAGATATTCATACCTGCCTTGACACATCAGGTGTAACCTTTAATCCAGATGACAGTGAATATATTGAAAAGGTGGATAAACTTTTGAAATATACTGACCTTATTATGCTTGACATAAAGCACATAGATGATGAGGAGCATAAGAAACTTACAGGTCATTCAAATAAAAATATTCTTGCTTTTGCAAGGTATCTGTCAGATAAAAATTTTCCTGTATGGATAAGACACGTTACGGTGCCGGGAATTACCTACAAAAAAGAGTATCTTACAAGACTTGGAGAATTTCTGGCAGAGCTTAAAAATGTTAAGGCTCTTGATGTGCTTCCGTATCATACCATGGGAGTGCCTAAGTACGAAAAGCTTGGAATACCATACAGGCTGGAGGGAGTTGAGCCGCTTGATAAGGCGGATGCAGTAAAGGCAAGAAATATTATTCTCTACACTATAAAAAAGTGCAGGGAGGAGAAAAATAATGATAACCAGTAAAAAGTTTCCATGATGTAACAGTTCAGCTTTGACATATGTCTGTGGATAGGGAAGGGCTCCTGCAATCACTGCAGGAGCCCTTCCCTATCCACAGACATGTATAATTTAATGTTATGGGAAAAGGCGTGGCAGGATTTTAATTTTTAAAAGTAAATTTTTAAAAGAATATTTATATGAAAAAAGGAAAACATAAGCATATATTAATTATTTCGACAGGTGGTGATATGGATGTCAGGCACAACAAAGACTATATTTGCAGTAATACTTATAATACTTGCAGTGATAATAGTACTTGCATTATGTTGGTTAAATAAAATAGAGGAAATAGAGACTGTGACAGGAGGAACTCTTGTGGAAATTCCATTGTGGAAATCATAGGAAACATCAGATATTATAAGTATTTGGAGGCAGAAATGACGGATGAGGTATATTTATATCTTGGACAATGTACCAAGGTAGAAGACAACGCGGTAACAATAAAAGATGCAGCATCTGTATGGTGCAGGGATGAAAAAATAAAAAACAGGGTAAACGCAATAAAGATATACGATTTTAAAGGAAAAAATGAAACAAGGGTAATAATATCGGCACTTAAGCTTGTGGAGGAAATACAAAAGGAAATACCGGGAGTACAGGTAGTGCCCACAGGAGAAACAGACATAATAATAGAAATGAATACAGGAAAAAAGCCGCCTGTATGGTGTGAATATATAAAGGTAGCACTAATATGCTTAATTATATTTTTCGGCTCTGCCTTTACCATAATGGCATTTAATAATGATGTGGCAGTTCATGATGTATTTGCGCAATATTATCAATATGTAATGGGGAAGGAAAGTGACGGCTTTACGATTCTTGAGGTCACATATTCTGTTGGAATTGCCATAGGAATACTTGTATTTTACAATCATTTCGGAAAGAAGCGGTTAAGCAAGGACCCTACACCTATTGAAGTGGAGATGCGGCAATATGAAACACAGATAAACACAACTATGGTTGATGGGATAAAGCGCAAGGAGGCACACATAGATGTGGATTAAAGAGGTACTTTTGGGGATTACGGGACTGGGTGCAGGAGCACTGGTGTCAGCAGGTGTGTTTGCACTTATTTCCGTTATAGGACTTATTCCCAGATTGGCAGGAAAAACCCATACAGGCTCTTTTGTTAAATCTTATGAAATGGCGGTGCTGCTTGGGGGAATACTTGGAAATGCAATGAATATATTCAGGATTTCCATACCCCTTGGTGTATTTGGAATAACAGTGTTTGGCATTTTTGCCGGAATATTTGTAGGCTGTCTTGCCACATCACTTGCGGAAAGTCTTGGAGCAACTGCAATATTTGCAAGGAGAGTAAGGCTTCACAAGGGAATGGGTGTAATGATATTATGTGTAGCTATGGGAAAAATGCTGGCATCACTTATGTTTTTTTATTTGAGATGGTACTCGTAAATAAATTGCACGTCTATTTGTGCCGGAGCGTCACAAAGTAGCCATTGATGAAAGACGCAAATTTGAGATTTGCGTCACAAGTCGCGTAAAACGCTCCGGAATGGAGGTAAATATGCCTGATTTATCAGAAAAGCAACAGAAGGAATATGAAGAATATGTAAAACAGATAACACCTACAACCTCCCTGGCAAAAAATATGTTCTGGGCGTTTGTTATAGGAGGACTTATATGTGTTCTGGGACAAATTATTTTGGAAATGTTTTTAAAGGCAGGCTTTGGCAAGGATAATGCCACAAGCTGTGAGCTTATTATACTTGTAGGTCTGTCTGCACTTACAACGGGACTTGGATTATATCCAAAGCTGGCAAAATACGGAGGAGCAGGAACCTTAGTGCCGATAACGGGATTTGCCAATTCAGTGGCATCTCCTGCCATAGAATTTAAACGTGAGGGACAGGTATTTGGAATAGGTACACGTATATTTGTTATTGCAGGTCCGGTTATATTATATGGTATATTAACAAGCTGGATACTGGGAATAATATACTGGCTTGGAAAAGTGCTGAACTGGTGGTAAACGTGTAAAAAAAAGTTTTGTTATGAATTAAAAACATTGTGCCTTTGCACGCCCGGCACAAATTTCTATATTAAAAAAATGTGTGCAGAAATGAGGGGTTAATATATGATATTAGGGAAAGCAAGCATAAAATTTGATGAATCACCATATATACAAAGCTACGCCTCTGTAGTAGGAAAAAAAGAAGGAGAAGGTCCTCTTGGAGGAAAGTTTGATGCTGTTATAGAGGATCCTATGTTTGGAGGGGACAGCTGGGAGGATGCGGAAAGCAGGCTTCAGGCACAAATCGCCCACTATACAATAAGAAAGGGAAACTTTTCTACTGAAAATATAAGATATATTTTTGCAGGAGATTTACTGGGACAGCTTATAGCCACCTTCTTTGGATTAAAGGATATGAACATTCCTCTTTTTGGACTTTACGGTGCATGCTCGACCATGGGGGAATCATTATCACTTGGAGCCATGAGCGTAGCAGGAGGCTTTTCTGAGTGTTCATTGTGTCTTACATCAAGCCATTTTGCCAGTGCCGAAAAAAATTTCAGATTTCCTTTGGGATATGGAACACAGAGAAAATTTTCTGCAACATGGACTGTTACAGGCGGTGGAGGTGTAATACTTGGAAAAAAGCCGTCAAAAGCAAGAATTACAGGAATAACCACCGGTAAAATAGTGGATTATGGTATAAAGGACAAAGAAAATATGGGAGCCTGTATGGCACCGGCAGCAGCTGATACCATTTATCAGCATTTTAGTGATTTCTCATCAAAGCCTCAGGATTACGATAAAATAATTACGGGAGATTTAGGCTATATAGGACAAACCATACTTATTGATTTAATGGAGGAGAAAGGCTACGATATAAAATCAAACCATATGGACTGCGGAATAGAAATATTTGACAAAGATGAGCAGGATACCCATGCAGGAGCAAGCGGATGCGGCTGTTCGGCATCAGTGCTATGCAGCTATGTTCTTGAACAGATAACAAAGGGAGCATGGAAAAAGGTACTGTTTGTACCTACAGGAGCATTATTTTCTCCGGTATCATCTAATGAAGGAAATTCCATTCCCGGGATAGCACACGCAGTCGTAATTGAACACGCGTAAAAAAGGAGGTAAATATGACGTATTTATGGGCATTTATTGTAGGTGGTGCCATATGTGCCATCGTGCAGATATTTATAGATAAAACAAAGCTTATGCCGGGACGTATAATGGTAGGTCTTGTAGTCATAGGAGCCATACTTGGAGCAATTAACGTATACCAGCCCCTTATAGATTTTGCAGGAGCAGGTGCGGGAGTGCCGCTGTTAAGCTTTGGAAACAGCCTAATGAAAGGTGTAAAGGAGGCTGTGGACAGCGAGGGCTTTTTAGGTATATTTTTAGGTGGCTTTAAGGCGGGGGCAGCAGGTATATCGTCGGCGCTGATATTTGGATATATTGCTTCGCTTATATTTAATCCGAAGATGAAGGAGTAAATTATTGTGAAAGGAACTGTCAATATTTTAGATTGGCAGTTCCTTTGCAAAAGCATACCATTAAGCAGGATGAAAATGAGGACAATGAAGAAAATAAAGACCATAAATATAAGGAAAATGGCGAAAAGAAAGACGAGGCAGACAAAAACGGCGAGATAATAAGAGTATATGATATAGAGCCAAATAACATTACATCCATAGACCTTCCAAAAAGAAGCAGATATTATCAGGCAATTACGGATGTAAAGCTTTTAAGTGCAGGTGTAGATTATGACAAACTTCCGGAACTGATTGCCATCTGGATACTTCCATATGACCCGTTTGGAAAGAATTATACAGAAAATGCAAAAGGTACTGCGAAGAAGTATATTTTCAAAAATACTTGAAAATATCATAGGTTCATAGTAAAATCATAAAAGAAAAATTTAGAGCCGTAATATACGGCGGAAATGAGGAATTACTATGGAAAAGACAATGGAGAAAATCGTAGCACTGGCAAAGAGCAGAGGCTTTGTATATCCGGGTTCGGAAATATATGGCGGTCTTGCAAATACATGGGACTACGGTAATCTTGGCGTTGAACTTAAAAATAATGTAAAAAAGGCATGGTGGTCTAAATTTATACAGGAAAATCCATATAACGTAGGTGTAGACTGTGCCATTCTTATGAATCCACAGACATGGGTAGCTTCAG
>CAMENQ010000108.1 GCA_945928585.1 uncultured Roseburia sp.
CTGTACTATCAACTATTACAGGCACATTTACATTTGTATTATCAGACAAACTAACATCTCCTATGTTTTTTATTTGTGGTCGCAATTTGCTACCTCAAATAAATTGTACCTTCTCTGTATCACATAGTCAATCAGTTTCGACCTCAATCGACAGATATTTTACTTTGACTATCACGCTTCTTCTGTTCCGCAATCTTCTCATGGATATTGGTGTTATACAGCTTGTAAAGGTCTGTATCCTTGCTAATCTGATTATCAAACGAAGCTGATGCTCCGCCCCCTACAAATACAATGGGTGTTGTAGATAAGTTGTATGAATAGAAGACTCATCCAGTTCTCCATTCAACTGTCTTACACACTGCTCATTGATGGTTCTCATACAGGTTATCAGTCCCTTCGTCTTAATTCCTTCGCAACCGCAGTCAGAGTTAACAGATAAAATGTATCGTCCTCTGTCTTTGTGCTTTTTACTTCGATTTTGTTATTTCTAACCACCTCTTCGCCGACGGAATGTACTCATTCCCGTGAATTACAGATGAGCGCTTAAAGCTTCACTACGCATTACTTATATGTAACACTATCTCCTCTTATAGCCATTGCGAGGATAAGGAACTTTTCATTCCTTTGTGGGTTATTATCCTTCCGTAAACATTAAATGCACTCTGCTGCTTCATCTTCTTCTCTCGATTCCTTGACTCTCTTGATTCTTGTCCAAGTGCGTGTTGCGAAATTTTACTCCATACGACATTTCTGGTATGACAATGATTTCTCATTGAATCTGTAATTGTTATTCAGTTGTTCATCAGGTATGTTCCTTACTTGCATATAGTTTATCTCTATCTGCCAATTTACAGAATATTCTCTCATGGTCGAAAAAATCCCAAAGCTATCCATACTTATATCTAATATGAATAACTGGCAATGTAGGTATAGATTTGTTCGGCGCCGTCCTTATCTTTACCTCAAATTGATAATAAAAAATAGGACTTAAATCATTCAAAACCCTTTATTTATAAGGTTTCTCTTGATTTAGTCCTATTTTAACGAATGCCCCGTATAACACAAACAACTGAAAATTATCCTGCACATATAATTCGTTCAAATCCTCAAGTTCCTTTTCTCTGACGATAAAAATTTCTTGCATAATAATCTTCATTCCGAAAAAGTAATTTACTTTCAAGTTAATTATATGACATTATAATATTATGTGTCAATCTGATTTTTCAATCCTCCTGAATAGCTGGTTGTTTATTTATAGATTGCATTTCCCGCCATCTTCAATCTACCACATAAACAATTCTTTACCACATAATTTTAAAACTGCTTCCGTAAAATAATAATCACCATAAATAATCGGAAAATTATGCTTTTCTTCATGATATGCCACGGAACCGTTTTCCAGTATGTTATCCACACTTAAATCCCAGTTACTTCTTTTCTCTTCCAGTACCTTTAATAATCTGACTGCCGTATTATGAAACAAATCTTTTTCTTCCGGATTTTCTGCCAATTTTCCAAGCTCCAGCATACCGCAGGCTGCAATGGCAGCTGCCGTTGTATCTTCCCAGTCACATTCTGCCGGCTGACAGAAATCAACAGGAACAAGTCCGCTTTCCGGCAAACTTTTTTCAAAATAATGTGCTACTTTTTTTGCCGTATCTAAATATGCTTTGTTTTTTGTATGAATATAGCTTAGTGTAAAACCATATACGGCCCATGCCTGACCTCTTGTCCATGATGAGCCTTTTTCCATCCCCTGACCGCCAAGAGTATCCACTACTTCTCCTGTTTCTGCATTAAACTGAACAATGTGATGAACAGAACCGTCCTCTCTGACAAAGGCTTTCATTGCCGTATCTGCATGTGCTTTTGCAATATGTGAAAATCTTGGGTCATTTGTCTGCTCCTGTGCCCAGTAAAGAAGAGGCAGGTTCATCATACAGTCTATTATTGCCCAGCCTGCCGTATTTCCGTCGCAATTATCATTCCATGCTCTTATAAACCGGCCTTCCGGATTAAAACGTCCGGCTAGATTTGCAGCTGCAAGAAGTCCTCTGTTTTTTGACTTTTCATTTTTTGTTACCTTAAAATCCGCTACTGATGTAAGAAGCCACTTAAAGCCGCTGTCATGGTCCATGCCCATATAGCTCATAAGACTTTCATCAAGCTTATCCTCTATCTTTTCTGCCGCAGTTTTAAATTTTTCGCAGCCATAAGCATTGTACAGCTGCCACAGCTGACCTGCATAAAATCCGTTTGTCCACCAGCTTATATTATCAGACCAGTCATCAAAGCTGCCGTTTTTTGTTAAATACGGTACCTTATCCATATTTCTTTCTACTGATGCTTTCGTTTTCTCCAAAATTCTTTCTGCTACTGATGCTGCCCATTCTTTTTCATTTTCCGTCATTTTTTCTCCTCCATTTTTAATATCTTGTGGCATTATTCATTTAATAAATATATTTATTTTAAAAACGCATACTGTGACATATACAGCTTATGATACTGTCCGTAAGGATTTGCCATAAGGCTTTCGTGATTACCCATCTCCACTATATTTCCTTTATCTACATACATTATACACGTAGAATTTTTAATGGTAGAAAGTCTGTGGGCTATAATAAATGATGTTCTGCCCTTTAGCAGCTCATTAAGTCCTTTTTGCAGAAGTATCTCTGTTTCCGTATCAATACTTGATGTAGCCTCATCAAGTATAAGTATCTTAGGATCTGCCAGAACTGCTCTTGCAAAGGAAATCAGCTGTCTCTGCCCTGCCGAAAGCCTGCTTCCTCTCTCATTTACCTGAGTGTTATAGCCATCCTCGAGACTCATAATGAAATCGTGGGCACAAACTGTTTTTGCAGCTTTTATAACATCCTCATCACTTGCCTCCATATTGCCATATCTTATGTTATCCATAATGGTTCCTGCAAATATAAAGCTGTCCTGCATCATAACACCCATCTGCTTTCGCAGTGACTTTATTGTGACTGTATTGATATCCACACCGTCTATAAGTATCTGTCCTGAATCTATATTATAGAAACGGCTTATAAGGTTTACTATGGTAGATTTTCCGGCTCCTGTAGGCCCTACTATGGCATAAGATTCTCCTACTCCTGTTTTAAAGCTTACACCATTTAAAATTTTTACTCCATCATCATAACTGAACTCTACGTTTTTAAATTCAACCTCGCCCTTAATCTCAGGCATAATGCCTGCCCCTGGTGCATCCTTTACTGTTACAGGCTCATCTATAGTCTCAAATATACGCTCAAGGTATGACACTGCCGTAATAAGTGAATTGTAAAAGCTTGCCAGTGTAGTGATAGGTGCCCAGAATCTTGATATATATCCTATAAATGCAGTAAGCAGACCCACTGTCATAACCGGATTTCCATCCATTATAAGATTGACCCCAAGGACATATATAATGGCTGTAGTAATGGCTGTAATATTTTCTACCACAGGACCCAGTATAAAGTTATATTTTACCGCTGTAAGCCATGAGGACTTTGCATCCTTATTTAATCTGTTAAAAATTTCTGTATTTTCATCCTCACGAACAAACGACTGTGTGACTCTTATACCATTTATGCTCTCTGCAATATATGCGTTAAGATTTGACTGCTTATTGCTCTGTACCTGCCATGCCTTATGCTGTCTTGTCTTTACTATCCACACTACTGCAATTAAAACAGGAAGACCACACAGACATACAAGTGTAAATGATGGACTTAAATACAGCATAAACAATATGATAAATACAAGACTGAACATATCCGTAATAGTATTTACTATACCGTTTGAAAGTAAATCGCTCAAATTATTCACGTAATTTACAACTCGTACCTGTATCTTTCCATGTGGTTTGTCATCATAATAGGAAAATGGAAGTTCCTGTAAATGTACAAACAAATCAGTTCTCAAATCCATTATTATATCCTGTCCCATTTTAGTTGTAAGCTTAATCTTTGCCTTAAGTATGAGAACTACCGCCAGCACATCAGCTATCATTAAGGCACTGTCTATGATAATACGCATTATTGCTTCATTCTCCGTATACATTTCCTTATACAGACAGCCCTCTATAGTCTCTAAAACATCTTTTAAAAACAATGGCTGAAGCATGGACAATGCACTTGAAATAATCATTATGAATACCGTAAATGCCATTTTTCCTTTATAAGGCTTTACATAATGTGCAAGTCTTCTTAACTGGCCTGCATCAAACTTTTCCTCTAAATCTTCATCTATATCATATTTATTTCTTGCCATGGTTGTCACCTACCTTTCACTGCTAAGCTTATCAAATTCACCATACTGATGTGTAAATACTGTATAATAATAGCCCTTCATATCTACAAGTTCATCATGTGTACCCATTTCAACTATTCTTCCGCCGTCAAGAACAAGTATCACATCTGCATCCTTTATGGATGATATTCTGTGAGCTATTATAAATACCGTCTCCTTGTTTTCAAGAGAGCGGAGTGCATCCTGTATATGCTCCTCAGTCTCCATATCTACTGCTGATGTAGTGTCATCAAGAATAATAATGGAAGGTGATTTCAAAAGTGCTCTTGCCAGTGATATTCTCTGCCTTTGTCCTCCTGAAAGTCCCACTCCTCTTTCTCCTACTATTGTATCATAGCCCTCAGGCATCTTTCTTATAAAATCATCAGCATTTGCTACCTTTGCTGCCCACTCTACCTTTTCAAAGGAACAGTCCGGCTGACCATAAGCAATATTGCCCTCTATGGTATCGGAAAAAAGGAATACATCCTGCATAGCCATACCTATGCCGTCTCTTAATGTATGTAAATCTATGTTTTTTACATTTATATTCTGAACAAGTTTTTCTTCTACAGTGCCATCGTCCTTTTTAACCTTTTCAATACCTTCTACCAGCACCTCTCCGCTTGTAGGGTCAAAAAATCTGCACATAAGATTCATAATGGTAGATTTTCCTGAACCGGTGGCACCTATTATTCCTACCGTCTGCCCTGCCTCTATCTTAAAATTAATATCCTTAAGAATAACATCATCATGAAGATTATATGACACATTTTTAAACTCTACCCCGCCTGTTATCCTCATAACATTTTCAGGATATCTTGGTGTCATAATATCCGGCTCTGCACTTATGGTAGCATATATCTTATCAACAGATGTTGAAAATCTGAATACATCATTTATAAGCCAGCCTGCCATACGCAGCGGATTATTAAGCATCCAGAGATAACTGTTTATCATAACCATATCACCTAAGGACATATCTCCCTTTATACACATAATACCGCCTAAAATCATAAGAATAAACACAAGTGTAGATGAAAGGAACTCAAACAACGGGACATACTTTACCCATACCCTTGCTGCATCTACCTCGGAATCCCTGTAACCTTTATTTTCCTTTTGAAATTTTTCTATCTCATAGTCTTCCTTGGCAAACGCCTTTACCACTCTGTTTCCGCTTATATTTTCCTGTGCAAAGGCATTTAAGCTTGAAAATTTTTCCCTTACATTGGCAAACTTAGGCTTAATGGCCTTTGACTGGAGATATGTAATAAGTCCTGTAATCGGAAGCACCGCAACCATAGCAAGTGCAATTCTTACATCTACTGAAAAAATCATAAAAAGTGCTATACAGAACAGCAGGACTGACTCATATATATTGTAGAGAACGTAAGCCACAAAATGTCTTATGGCCATCATATCTCCTGTCTGGCGGCTCATTAAATCACCTGTTCTGTTTTTATTATAAAACGCAAAGTCCTTTTGTAGAAGGTTTCTGTATACACCATCTCTCATATCATAAAGCATACCCTGGGATGCCGTCTCAAAGAGCCACTGGAATATTACTCTTACCACTGCCCTTACTAATGTAACTGCAAGCATAAGTATAAGAAACTTTGGAAGAAGCCCTATCTTTATGTCGCTTCCGTCACCTATAATATCATCTACTATGTAGCCTGTTATTTTGGGATTAATAATGGCTAACACTGATGCTGCAGTTACAAGTATCATACCAATAATCATATTCCACTTATATCCTTTAAGATATGAGTAGAACCAGCGCATTGATGTCATTTTCTGTTTACCTTTACTCATAACTTTTCCTCCTGTGATTATTTGCAAATATATAAGCCTTATGGCTGTGTTATGATGTGATTATAACCTGTAATGTTTTTTTATCAATGATATATGCTGTTTCATAATTGACATTTTCTGCTTTCTGTGATAGTCTAGGCACAAGGTACATTGGGGGACTGGTTCAGCCCTGCCGTCTGTGGTTTCAGTGTAATACTGTGGCTGTTTGAAATGGCGGTGCAGGCGGAAGCAGGAAGGCGTTATACTATACTCTGCAAACGAGGTAACGCTCCGATGAACTAACTTCTAACGAATACTAAGACGCTCAGGATAGCCTATTGAGCTCTTTAGGAGCTCAAGCGCCTAAGTATTCGTAAGAAGTGGATTTCATCTCCGCTAAAAGCACCTCTGAATTGTTTGCAGAGTATAGTATAACGCCTTCCTGCTTCCGCCTGCACCGCCACTTCACACAGCCACAGTATTACACTGAAGCCACAGACGGCAGGGCTGAACTGATATAATTATAAAGAAGGAGAATACATATAAAAAGTATGTAGCATATAATATGAACAATTTTTTTGAACTTAATTTTATGGGAAGAAATTCTTATCATCCTAACGGTATTTATATTGACCGTCCAAATGGTACGGAAACTCATCTTTTTTTGTTTATTAAATCAAGATGTAAAATTTTGGTGGATGGTGAGCTTATGGATATTAACGAAAACTGTTTTATACTTTATGATGTTGGTGCTCCTCAGCTGTATTATAGCGAAAATGAACCTTACAGCGATGACTGGATACACTTTTCTTATGATGACTCACATTCATTTTTTAGGGACCTTGATATTCCTTTTAATACACCTATGTTCATTATGGGTACAAAGGATATTTCAAATATGATTAATGATATTAACACGGAATATCTTCAGACCGGTCCACACCACAGTGAAATAATGGATATGAAACTGAGAACACTTTTTTATAAATTCAGTGATATTTATCATACAGAAATTTCATTTTCCGATAAGCTGAACCGCTACAGACAGACTTTTAATGATGTGCGAAATAAAATATATGACTACAGTTCCTTTAACAAATCTTCCTCTGTAGGAGATATTGCCGCAGGGCTTAATTTAAGCACATCTTATTTTCAGCATATTTATAAGGAGCTTTTTGGTGTTTCGGTTATGCAGGATATTATTAAGAGCCGCATTGATTATGCATGCTATCTTCTGCAAAATAACTACGATTCCATTACGGACATTGCTTTTCGCTGCGGGTATGAAAATAAGGAGCATTTTACCAGACAGTTTAAGCTTGTAACAGGGTATACGCCTAAAAAGTATAGGGAGATTAGCGGGAATATAACCTGAATAGAGCAGGTATAAGCACGCTGATAAATGGGCTGTCCCACTAAGAAAATTTTATACAGCACCCGGGTACTATATAAAATTATCTTAGTGGGACAGCCTATTTTGCATGTAA
>CAMENQ010000109.1 GCA_945928585.1 uncultured Roseburia sp.
TATTATGGATATTAAAATCCCAAAAATAAAGTCCAACTCCATTCCTATCAAATTTATCCTACTAAAACAATTAACTGATGTAATCACTGCTGCCGCTCCAACAGCAATTAAGTATCTCCATATTTTATTTGTCATCTTCATATTAAATATTAATGCACTGCATAATATTAGATTTACTATTTCTTCTATTTTAAATATGATAGTTAAAAAATTTTCCATAATCAATTTAACCTCTCCCTAGCCCGATTAATTCTATATCTGCTAATTAAACTTTTTATTTCTGTCCTGTATGTCCTGCCTATAGGAAGTTCCGTTTCCGTATTTCTTATATTAATTATATTTGAGCCTTCATTTATCTGCATTACATATTTTAAATTTACAAGATAAGATTTATGTATTCTTACAATATTATAACATTTTAACTGACTTTCCCAATATTTAATTGTACCATACGTTAAAAAGTCATCATTAACCGTAAATACCCTTACATAATTTTTTTCTCCTTCAATATAAACAATATTTTCAATATGCTCTAAACGCTCATTTCCTTCCATACGAAAGCATATAACTTCAGCTTTCAAATATTCTCTTTTTGCCATATCAAGACAGCCATATACCTTGTCCTTGCTTAAGGGTTTTGTAAGAAATCCTATTGTTTTGCTGCCATACCCGTTTAATGATTCCTCGTCATGGCTTGTGGCAAAAATAATCCGCCAGATATTGTCTCCCGCACGAAGTTCCTGCACTATGTCCATTCCGCCTAAATTTTTCATAGCTATATCCAAAAATAATATATCTAATTTTTTATCACTTTCCAGAACATCCCTGCCATCTTCAAACATTTCAAATTCTAAATCTATTTCCTGATTTTCTCCATATTCCTGACACATTTCTAATATTTCATTTCTATAATATTCCTCATCATCACAGATTCCTATTACCCACTTTATATTATTCAATTTTCGTTCCTCCCATACTGACATCAGCACCGGTGTTTTAACGCAGGTACATATTTTCATTGCACCTGCGTTTTATACAGCATAATGATAACTTAAAATTCTATAATCATTGATTCATAAGGTCTTAAATGTATATTTAACCTGTACGGAAGATTGTCGCACTCTTCCTTAACCGCTCTGTATCTGACTGTCGGCTCCAGTGCTTCCTCTTCGCACCTTGCAATGTATACTCCCATTGTATCCTCTTCCTTAGTTTCAGAATAGCTTGTAAGTACTCGCCTATATACTCCGGCTCTTGGAACTCCCACACAGTAGTCAGGTCTGTCAATAGGTGTAAAGCTGCATATAAATAGCAATGCACCCTTATAATCTCTAGGGTTTCTGCGGATAAAGCTGAATATGCTTCTGTCTGCATCATTTGCATTTACCCATTCAAAGCTTCTGCCGTCAGTATCATACTTATAAAGTACAGGATATTTTCTGTATATTGTAAGAAGCTTGTGTACATATTGCTTCATCTCCGCATGAAGAGGCTCATTTAAAAGATACCACTCTATTTCCTTCGCCTCGCTCCACTCATGAATCATGGCAAACTCCTGTCCCATAAACAAAAGCTTCTTTCCCGGATGTCCGAACATAAATGTATAGGCACCTCTTAAGTTTGCAAATTTATCTATAAAATATCCCGGCATTTTGTTTAACATAGAACATTTAAGATGAACTACCTCATCATGTGACAGCACCAGTATATAATTTTCACTGTTGGCATATGTAAGGCTGAAGGTTGCTTTATTATGATTTCCCTTTTTAAACAATGGGTCTGTCTTCATATACTCAAGAAAATCATTCATCCATCCCATATTCCATTTAAATGAAAATCCAAGTCCGTCCTTCTTAACATCTCCCGTTACCAAAGGAAATGCCGTAGACTCCTCTGCGATTACAAATGCTCTCTTATTGCGCTGCTTCATAATACTGTTTAAATGCTTTAAAAACTCTATGGCTTCAAGGTTTTTATTATCACCGTATTTATTTCTCACCCAGTCACCATTCTGTCTTCCGTAATCAAGATACAGCATAGATGCAACTGCATCTACCCTCAGACCGTCTATGTGATACTTATCCACCCAGAACAGAGCATTTGCAATAAGAAATCCCTTTACTTCATTTTTTTCATAATTAAATATCTTTGTACCCCAGTCAGCATGCTCTCCCTTTCTTGGATCAGGGTATTCGTAAAGAGGTGTTCCGTCAAAATCTGCCAGACCGCAGGCATCCTTCGGAAAATGGGCAGGTACCCAGTCTAAAATAACACCTATATCATTTTTGTGCATTTTATTGACAAAATACATAAACTCATACGGACCTCCATATCTGGACGTCGGTGCATAATACCCCGTAACCTGATAGCCCCATGAGCCGTCAAAAGGATGCTCCGCAATACCCATAAGCTCCACATGTGTATAACCCATTGTCTTAATATAAGGCACCAGCCTGTCTGCAAGTGTCTTATAATCAAGAAAACCATCCTCTCCTCTGCTATAATCCTTTTTCCATGAACCAAGATGAACCTCGTAAATAGCCATAGGCTTCTGGAGAGGATTTTCCTTCTCCTGCTTTTCCAGCCACTTTCCATCTCCCCATTTAAAATGGTCTATATCAGCTATTTTCGATGCCGTTCCCGGTCTGAGCTCACTGTGAAAAGCAAACGGATCCGCCTTATACAAAACTCTGCCATCTCTTGTTTTTATGGCATACTTGTACATATCCCACTTTTTTGCATTAGGAATAAACGCCTCCCATATACCTGATGTACCAAGCACCTCCATTACATTTGCATCTGTATCCCACTCATTAAACTCACCTACAACGCTTACCTCCACTGCATTAGGTGCCCACACTGCAAAGTACACACCCTTCTTACCATCTATTTCCGCAAAATGTGCACCCATCTTATTATAAATCTCATAATGGTTTCCCTCTGCAAAAACATATCTGTCTGCCTCTGTAATAAAATTCATACTATTACCTCCAAATAGAAAAACTAGACTTGTGTGCACCCAAGCCTGTACTGATATCCTTTTTAATCACGTCTCATAAAATCAAAAAGATAATCCTACGGCAATTATACCATAGGACTATCTTTTTTTCCACATCATATGTTTCTTTTCAGCAAAAATTTATACGGTTGGTCAGTTTTAAATTTATTTTGTAATCACATATTCATTAAGCCTGCTGTTTCTTCCGTATGTATATCCTGCATAAATTTCCTGACTGTTTTCCATCACTTTCTGCCCATTTTCATCCTGCTTTGCTATAGACCCATAAGCCTGTCCGATTCTGCTCATAACACTTATGCAACTGTCAATGTTTTCATCTGTATAAGCTGCATTTGCATGTATAAGAATTCTCTTTACATACATATAAAGACTTAAAAGCTGTGATGCCACCGGATATTTCATATCAAGACTTGATGATAAATCATCGGTAAAATCCATAGACTTCTTTATATAGAAGGAAAACATTTCTTTATTGTTTTCCTTTAATGCTGTCTTTGCATCCTGCATATATTCTGCAGCTATTTCACAGGATATGGCAACAAGCTCTCCTCTTGAGCTTTGTGATATACGGACTGCATACTCATTTATCTTTTCCTTAGTCATATTTCCTCCTGACTATTACTGTAAAAGCTGTAATACCTTATCTGCCATCTGGTTTGCCTGTGCAAGCATAGATGTGGCTGCCTGTGTCATAACATTGTATGTAGTATATTGTGTCATTTCCTCTGCCATATCTACATCTTCTATTCTGGAAAGTGAGGCTGTCATATTCTCCTCCGTAACCTCCAGTGTGGATATTGTATGTTCCATTCTGTTCTGGTATGCACCTATCTTTGAACGGATTTCAGAGATTCTGCTAATTGCATTTTGTGTAATGGTAATAGATTCTCCACATCCTCTTGCCGTGCGGGCATTTATCTTATCTATTCCTAAAGATTTTGAACTTACCTCAGGTATTTCTATATCAAGCTCCTGATATTCATTGGCACCTATCTGTATAGTCATGGGACCTATATCCGTCACTCCAAAGCTTATTTTTCTTCTATCCTTCGTTCCTATGTTATCTTTTATCTCAATTTTCATCTCAAAGCCGCCAAAGTCCTTTACAGTAACATCTCTGCCTGAAACTGTGCATATTGCCGATGACTTGAAAAGAGAACCATCTGTTTTAACATACAACTCTGCTGTACCGTCCCGTCCTGATACACTTATATTATCACTTGCAAGCCCAAGAGCTGCTGCCATATTTTCATTTGATAATATATCTATCGTCTCCTGCGAACCATAGCCTTTCTGTGTAAATGTAAATACTGCACTTGATGTAAGGCTTCCTGTATATGATACACTGATATCTGTCTTATCTCCTGCCTCCACCAGTTTTTCATATACATCCTGCAGTGTGTCATTCTCAGACAGTTCAACTCTTGCACCGTTTATCTCAAAAGCACCATTTGGTATGCTTCCCGTTGAAAGTGATGTTAATGTAACCTCTGCCTGTGTGGCAGTATCCTCATACATTATAATATAATCACCTGCTTCCACCGTATCAGAAACGTATGTAATATCTGCATAATCCACGGCAGAATATGTTCTTCTTTCAAATGTTCCGTCAAGCAATGGTTTTGTATTAAAATCAGTCTGCTTGGCTACTCTGTCTATCTCATCTCTTATCTGCTCCATCTCATCCATAATGGATGCTCTGTCATCATCAGCAAATGTTTCCGTAGCACCCTGTACTGACAGCACGTTCATTCTCTGAAGCATGGAATGTATCTCATTAAGTGCTCCTTCTGCTGTTTCTACTACTGATATGCCATCGTTTGTATTTTGTGTAGCTCTGTCAAGATTTTTTATCTGTGCCTTCATCTTTACTGAAAGTGATGCACCTACCGGATTGTCCTTTATCTCTAAAAGCTTATTGCCTGATGACAGCTTTCCTAATGATGTTGACAGCTTACTGTCTGTTGAATTAAGCTGATAGCAGGCTCTAAGTGCCGCCACGTTTGTATTTATTCTCATTCTATACCTCCATTTTCATCAATGCCTTAATCTACATTATTTATCGGCAGTCTTCCAAAATCCTTAAGCTTTTTTAAAAAGCTTTTAGAAATATCATATAACTGCCTGTCTGTATATTCTTCTTTTTCTCCAATGCTTTCTTCAATCTCCTGCTGCCAGTCATCCATTCCTTTTGAAAATGCAGCCTCCAGTTCTTTGTTGCTGCATACAATATATCCCTTAAGCTTTCCTTCTTTTACGCTTATATTTGCATCTACTTTTCCTGTTACTTCATCATTTGCAGTTATTTTTATATTGTTTTCATTTGAACCGCTGTGCGAAAATTTTACCTTTACCATCACCGGTTCTCCATCCATATCCATCGGTATGTAATAGCATTTATTCCCGGCTGCCTGTGACATAAATTTTGTAACATTATAAATGCCTTTATATTTAAGGGTTTCAATGGTTTCCGTCTCCATTTCCTTTTCCAGAAGCTCTGATGCCTGATTATTTATATCTTTATATGCATCAGATGCCTGCTCTTCTCCGCTAAAGCTGTCCAATATTTGGGACTCTACTTTCACATGGTCTTTTAAGAATGAATTTATATCCTTATTTTTTTTCATAAGCTTTGATAATGCTGACAGATTTTCCATATTCGGGTTCATTCCGCTGTCCAATAAATCGTATACCATCTTTTCAGTGTATTCCACGGTTTCACCATACAGACTGTTTAGTCTGTATGCTTCGTAACGGTTATTTAATGACCTTATTCTGTTCTGTTCTTCATATGAGGCATATGTCTGCCATAAAGTGTCTATATCTTCATTTAATAATTCTTCTCCTGACACTGCGGCCTTATTTCCATGAATTCCCTCAAGCAAATCAGACAGCTTATTTTTTATAAGTCTGCCCTGATAATATCCTGTATTGTCATTTACATCGGTGGTGGTTCCGTATTTAGCCCTTGATTTTTCAGCTGATAATAAATTGCCCAGTGTAAATGCCACACCTTCACTTACTACTGCTCCTACAGCTCTTGTATCTGCTTTTTCTATGGTTTTTATGGCTCTGTAAAGCTCTATAAATGCCTGCCTCTCCTCTTTTGTCACTGCTCCTGTTTTTTCAAGCTTCCACAGATATTTGCTGTATTCCTCATTTTCATCTGCACCTATTGCTGAATTTATCTGTTCAAGTCTGTCATTTAATTCCTCAATATTTTCATCTAAAGGATTTATGTTATTTTCTATGAGATACGCTGCTGTTTTTGGAGTAATGTTCTTTATGACCTTATCTACTTCCGTAGTTTTTTCTGCCATTAAAATTATATTATCCATGTTTATCTCCATAGAATTATAACCAAGAACCCTTACTGCCCTTCTGTATGTATCATCAGCCGTAAGTCCGGCTTCCTCTATAAAAGTATCCACATTATTAAATGCCTTTTTTATATTGTCTCCCAAGTCAGTTCTTACCTGTGTTCCCACTGCTTCGTAAGTCTCTCCAGCCTTCTCATATGCCTGTCTTAGTCTGACTCCTTCATTATATATATTATTTACGGTAAATTCTTCATTTTTTTCAATTACAGCTCCTACTGCTGCCACAGGGACACCCTTAAGCTGTTCCATTATGTCCATTATATTTATAAGTGAAGCAGACTTTTCATATGACGGTTCCTTAAAGAACACTTCATTATATGCCTTGTCTTCTTCCTTTAGTTTACTTACCATATCCTCAATGTCAGCATATTCTATATTGATGCCAAGCTTTTCCATGATTATGGCTCCTGCCATAGTCATCACTGACTTTGCCTGATTTAGAACATTTAACAGATGGTTTCTCTTTTTATTAGTTTCTTTTGTATTTTCCTTATACTGAACTTTTTCATTTTCATCTGCTAAGTAATCTTGTGCAGTGTTTTTACTGTCACTGTTTTCCTTAGCATAATCAATATATTTTTTTATATTTGAAATATTAAATGTAAGATTATTGTCGGCTATAAAGTATGCTGCCTTCTCATCTGCCTGCTGTATAATGTCAACTGCTTCCTCAGCAGTCTCCCTGCTAATCCATCCTGTGGTCATATAGGCATTTTCAAACGTTCCTCCAAATACCTTAGATAATATCAAATTTTCTTTTATATTTTCTATATCTCTTGTTTCACCTGCTTCTATTTCTTTAAGCTTTGTATATTTTATAAGACTGTCCACAGTAAGAGGTATATCTCTTTCCATAAGCCACTTTGCCCCGTCTAAAGCCTTTTTATCTGCTTCTATGCCATTTTTTTCAAGAAACTTTTCTACCTGTGGCAAAAGCTGCTCCCACTGTTCTTCAGACATTTCCGTTCCTTTTACATTTGATGCAGTTTTATCACCTGCGTGAACTGCCATATATATATTCTTTACTGTAGGCTCAATATCATTTTTTAAAATATATTCCTTTGCATTATCATCTATATCGCCTATACTTTCCGCCATTTTTAAGTTTGAGGCAAGGGCCGGTGACTTTATTACCTTGTCTATCTTATCACCGCTT
>CAMENQ010000110.1 GCA_945928585.1 uncultured Roseburia sp.
TTACTGACGTCAATATTAGAGTATATTACAGGTTTTGTTTTAGAAAAAGTATTTTTCTGCAGAACAAATACATATAGTAAAAAAATTGGCAATGGAGCCTTTTGGGAAACCATTGTCAATTTTTTATTTTAGAAAGAAAAAAATGAAAGGGAGGTAAAGCGTTATGGTTAAATACATTGGAAAAAGAATAGCAATCGGAATCCTTACACTTTTCGTATTAGTGCTTATAACATTTACCATGACAAAGCTGATGCCGGGAAGCCCGTTGCAGTCAAAAAATGTAACAGGTGATGTACTGGCAAAAATGGAAGAAAAATATGGATTGGATAAACCGGTAGCAGAACAATTTTTAATATATTGTAAAAATCTGCTTCATGGTGATTTAGGAACTTCTTATAAGAAGGTTGGAACAGATGTTACGGAAATTATTTCAAATACCATGTGGCCGACCATAAGACTTGGACTTGTAACTTTTGTACTTGTTTTAGTTGTAGGTATTCCGGCAGGCGTAGCTATGGCAAGAGCAAAGAGCAATAAGATAAAGGGCGTGTGGCTGTCAGCACTGACACTTGGAGTCAGCGTACCGAATTTTATAGTAGCACTGTTATTGTTGATTCTTTTTGGTGTACAGCTAAAGTTGTTCCCTATACTTGGACTTGATACACCTATGCATTATGTGCTTCCTGCAATTGCACAGGGCTTATATCCTATATCAGCAGTTGCAAGGCTTACACAGAGCAGCTATGAAGAAGTAATGAGACAGGATTACATTACCATGGCTAAGGCAAAGGGAATAAGCGGAAAAACAGTTCTTGTCAGACATATTTTGAAAAACGCAATGCTTCCTGTTATTACATATATGGGACCAATGGTAGCTTTCCTTCTTACAGGAAGTGTTGTTATTGAAAATCTTTACACTATACCGGGTATAGGAAAAGAATTTGTAAATGCCATTTCAAATCACGATTATACGCTTGTTATGGGAATTACAATTTTCATAGGAGCAATCATTATTATATGTAATCTGCTGGCGGATTTGATTTGTGCCATAGTAGATCCAAGAATAAGAAAATCACTGTAAGGTAAGGAGGTAGAGATTATGACAGAGGAAGCATTATTTAGAAAGCTGGAGGCTGAGGAGAAAAATGATGAGTTTATAGCTGTTGAAAGTCAGACCTTTTTACAGGCAGCCTGGAAAAACTTTAAAAGCAATAAGAGGGCATTAGTTGGAGGAATTGTTCTTATAGTAATTGTTCTTCTTGCAATATTCGGACCTATGGTAGCTCCTTATTCATATGATGAGCAGAATATGGCACTTAGAAATGCCTCTCCAAGTGCGGATCATTGGTTTGGAACAGATAAGATGGGAAGAGACATATTTGTACGTATTCTCTATGGAGCAAGAATAAGTCTTCTTGTAGGTCTGGTGGCAGCAGTTGTAAATCTTATTATAGGTACACTTTACGGCGGCATAGCAGGCTATGCTGGCGGTAAGGTTGATATGGTAATGATGAGAATAGTTGATATTATTTATTCTATTCCTTCTATGTTATATATTGTTTTGATTATGTTAATGTTCGGTGCCAGTGTAGGAAGCATTGTTTTGGGAATTTCAATATCCTGCTGGATAGATATGGCACGAATAGTAAGACAGGAGGTAAAAAGCCTTAAGGAACAGGAATTTACAATGGCAGCCTTTGTACTTGGAGCAAGTTCAAAGCGTATACTTGTAAAGCATCTTCTTTTAAATGCTATGGGACAGATCATAGTTACTGTTACACTGATGGTTCCACAGGCTATATTTACTGAAGCTTGGTTAAGCTTCCTTGGAGTTGGTATTTCTGCTCCGCAGGCAAGCTGGGGTACACTTGCACAGGATGCAAGAAGTCTTATTCAGGTTTATCCTATGCAGACGGTTTACCCAATGTTAGCTATATGTATAACAATATTTGCATTTAACTTTGTAGGTGAAGGTTTGGAGAAAGCACTGGACCCTAAGAGAAAGAGATAGGAGGGAAAGGCTTATGAGTTTACTGGAAATAAGAGGTCTTACGACTGAATTTAAGACAGAACAGGGTATAGTCAAAGCCATACGAGGTATAGATTATACAGTAGATAAAGGTGAGGTACTTGGTATCGTAGGAGAGTCAGGATCAGGAAAAAGCGTTGGTATGCTTTCGCTGATGGGACTTCTTGCTTCAAACGGAAGGGTAACAGACGGAACAATTACATTTGACGGAGAAGACCTGACGCCATCAAATCTTGATACTAAGAAAAAGAAAAAACAGTATGAAGAGAAGATGAGAAAAATCAGGGGAAATGACATAAGTATGATTTTTCAGGATCCTATGAGCTACTTAAACCCTATAGTAACCATAGAAAAGCAGATGACAGAAGGTATTCTTTATCATACAAAATGTTCAAAAAAGGAAGCAAGACAAAAAGCCATAGAGCTTATGAAAAAGGTAGGAATACCTGCTCCTGAAAGCAGACTTAAGCAGTATCCATTTGAGTTTTCAGGCGGTATGAGACAGAGAATTATCATAGCTATAGCACTTGCATGTAATCCAAAGCTTATTATAGCAGATGAGCCCACCACGGCACTTGATGTTACCGTTCAGGCACAGATACTTGATTTGCTTAAGGATATTACAAAGGATACAGATGCAGGCGTTATTATAATCACTCATGATTTAGGCGTTGTAGCTTCCCTTTGCGACAGAATAAGCATTATGTATGGAGGAAACATAATGGAGGAGGGTACTTCTGATGAAATATTTTATGAGCCGAAGCACCCATATACAAAAGGTCTTCTGGCAAGTATTGCAAATTCAAGTGCCGACAAGAGAGAGGAATTAAAGCCTATCCCGGGTACACCTCCTGACCTGTTGAAACTTGAAAATGAATGTCCTTTTGCAGCAAGATGCAGTGAGGCTATGGAGATATGTACAAAATATAATCCTCTTGTGACAGAGTTTTCACCTACACACAGATGTAAGTGCTGGCTCCATTGCAGGGACAGATATAAGGAAGTAGTGAAGGGAGATGAGGCAGATGAATAATGAAGCAAAAACAAATGTTAAACCTCTTCTTGAGGTGAAAAATCTCACAAAATATTTCCCTGCCAAGGGAGGCAAGGAGGTACACGCAGTAGACGGCGTATCCTTCACTATAGAAAAAGGAGAAACACTTGGTATCGTAGGTGAGTCCGGCTGTGGAAAAAGCTCTATGGGCCGTACGATTTTAAAGGTACATGAGCCTACAGGCGGCAGGATAATATTTGACGGTGAGGATATTACAGACTTTAATCACAGAAAAATGATGCCTTACCGCAAGCGTATGCAGATGATATTTCAGGATCCATATGCTTCACTTAATCCAAGATTTACCGTAGGCGACATTATAGAGGAGCCGATGATTATACATAAGATGGGTACTCCGAAGGAGAGAAAAGCCATCGTACAGGATTTAATTGAGACAGTAGGACTTAAGCCTGACCATATAAGAAGATATCCCTTTGAATTTTCAGGTGGTCAGAGACAGAGAATAGGCATTGCAAGGACTCTTGCACTTAAGCCTGAGTTTATAGTCTGTGACGAGCCTATATCAGCTCTTGATGTATCCATTCAGGCACAGGTTATAAATCTTCTTGAAAAGCTTCAGAGAGAAAGAGGCTTCAGCTATTTATTCATAGCGCATGATTTGGAAATGGTTTATCACATCAGCCACAAGATAGGAGTTATGTATCTTGGAAATATGGTTGAGTTTGGCACGTCAGATGACGTATATAAAAGACCTTTGCATCCATATACAAGGGCACTTATTTCAGCAGCACCTGTTGCAGATCCGAAACAGGCAAAGGAAAAAAAGAGGATAATATTACAGGGAGAGGTTCCGAGTCCTCTAGATCCGCCACCGGGTTGTCCGTTTTCAGGCAGATGTCCTTACGCTACAGAAAAGTGTAAGATTAAAAAACCTGATACATATGAGTATGACGGACGAAAAGTTGCGTGTTACATATACGCGCCTGAAAATGTTAAGCAGTACAGTGATGCAGGAAAGACACCTGAGGAAGCTGTATTTCTTAAATAAATGAAAAGAAAAAGGAGGAAACAATTATGAGAAAAGTTAGAAAATTAACAGCATTGTTACTTGCAGCAGCCACTATGGCAAGCCTTTCTGCATGCGGCGGAGGAGACAGCAATGGCGGCAGTTCAGAATCAAAATCAAAGACAGCAGCAAATGAGATAATCATGGCTGAGCAGCCTGAAAATGGTGAATATGATCCTGCAGGTGCTACTGCATATGTATATTTTGATTACCAGACATACTGTCTTGAAGGTCTTGTAAGGTATGCGGAGGATGGCTCAATAATACCGGCAGCAGCTTCCACATGGGAGTCAAATGATGATGCTACAGAATGGACATTCCACTTAAGAGAAGATGGAAAATGGAATGACGGTTCACAGGTTACATCAGCAGATTTCTTAAATACAATTACAAGAGCACTTGACCCGGAGACAGGTTCATGGTATGTAGATGGACTTTTCGTTATAAAGGGTGCAGAGGAAGCCTTTAACAATGACGGAAATACAGAGGGATTAGGAGTTGAGTGTCCTGATGACCTTACTATCAAGTTTACGTTAAAAGAGCCTACGGCAAACTTCCTTGATTTGCTTTCACTTCCTGTATATTTCCCATCAAATTCAAAGTATGCAAAAAGTGAAGATCCTGAGTGGGATATGGATACAACAAAGAACCTTTGCAATGGTCCATTTTACTTTGCAGAAAGAAAAGCAGGCATAAGCATTACATTTAAGAAAAATGAAAATTATTATGACGCAAATAAGATTAATATTGAAAAAGTAACATATAAATTTATGAATGATGACCAGGCTAAGGTAGCAGCATATGAGACAGGTGAGCTTGATGCACTTGGAAGTGCACCATATTATGTTGCAGATACATATGCCGGAAAATCAGACCTGAAGCAGTCATCAGTTCTTGTTACAAACTATATTTTATTTAATATAAATATGGAGCCGTTTGATGATGTAAAAGTTCGTCAGGCATTTGCACTTGCAGTAAACAGAACAGATATTACAACAGCAATAGGTGCACAGAGCTATATTCCATCAACAACTTTCGTAGCAAAGAGATATAAGAGCAAGGTTGACGGTTCAGAGTGGGGCGATGTTCAGGAGACACTTCTTGACGAGAATTTAGAGAAGGCTAAGGAACTTTTAAAAGAAGCAGGCTATGAAAACGGTGAAGGACTTCCGGAAATTACATACACTTATCCGGCTATGAGCTACGAAGCAGAGGTTGCACAGGTACTTCAGGCACAGTGGAAGGAACTTGGTGTGGATGTTAAGCTTCAGGCAATGGAGTATGAGGTATATGTAGATGAGCGTCGTTCAGGAAAACTTCAGCTTGCAAGACATCAGTGGACAGGAGATTATGGAGATCCTGCTACATGGCTTGATATGTACAGAGAAGGTAACTCACAGAATGATATAAAATGGGTAAATGAGGAGTATAACAGCATTATGGCAGAATCTGCAAAGGAGCTTGATGCAGCAAAGAGACAGGAACTTTTACTTAAAGCGGAAAAGATTTTAGTTTCAGATGAAACAGTTATATGTCCTTTATTTACAACAGATTTCCTTTATCTGATAAATCCTGATATAACAGGACTTAAGCAGTATTCGACAGGAGGCTTTGACTTTAGATACATAACTAAGAAAGCAGCCGAATAATAAGGTGATAAGACTATACCTGCTGGGATTTTAAGATTAAATATGTGAAAAGAGGGCTTATGGAAAACAAATTTTTTAAATATGTTTTGACCTCTATGACAACAATGCTATTACAGAGCCTTTATTCCATAGTGGATGGATTATTTATCAGCAATCTTGTAGGAGACACAGGATTATCGGCAGTCAATGTAGCATGGCCTATCATAGCAGTAATTGTAGCTTTGGGTACAGGCATCGGCTGCGGCGGCTCGGTACAGATGTCAATGAAACAGGGAGCAGGTGACATAGAAGGTTCAAATAAGGTAAGAGCAAATATAATAATAACACTGGCAGGTGTAAGTATACTGGTTACGGCAGCATTTTTAATAATGCTGCCAACACTGGTAAGAATAATGGGAGCAGAAGGCACATTATATGATTATGCCATGGAATATGGAAGAATCATGATTATGGGCAGTGCAATACAGATATTCGCTACGGGACTTACACCAATTTTAAGAAACGAAAAAAAGGTAGTACATGCAATGGCAATAATGGTGACCGGTCTTGTATGTAACCTTATACTTGATTTTGTATTTTTATATATTTTAAGACTGGGTATAAGAGGTGCTGCAGGAGCATCTATTTTATCACAGTTAATAACAGTAGTTCTATGTGTTATAGTAATTATACGAAACAGGGAAAATCCTATACATTTAAAACAGTTTAAGGCAGACAAAGGAATAATAGGAAATATATTCAAAATAGGAATTTCCCCATTTGGTATATCACTTGCTCCGTCACTTCTCATTATGTTTAATAATATACAATGTATAAAGTACGGAGGCGACACAGCCATAGCTATATTCTCTATTATTACTTCAACCATAGGCTCATACAGAATATTGCTTATTGGCGTGGCAGAGGGTATTCAGCCACTTGTGAGCTACGCAAAGGGTGCAGGTGATATAGCAGGAATAAGAAGAATAAGAAATAAGGCTATAGCCACATCAATAATAATGAGTGTCATATTATTTCTGTTTACGGTTGTAACTGCAAAGTATTATCCTGCTATATATGGGGCATCACAGGAAGTAAGGGATACGGCATTTCTTCCTATTATAATAAGTGGAACACAGCTTATATTTACAGGACTTGTCAGAGTAACAAATTCATTTTTTTACTCTATAGGAAAAAATAGCTATTCATTGTTTATGATATATTTTGATCCGTTGATAATGACACCTGTATTACTATATGTATTGCCAAAGCTTTTCGGAATGTACGGAATATGGATTTCCACCACAGTATCCCAGGTTATTTTAAATATTGTGGCTGTGGCAATGTACATAAAGCATGGCAAAAGTTTGAAGGGAGAGGAGGTTGAAATAAGCAATGGTAGAGAAGTTAATGAAGGATAATGAACTGGTAGATTTAAATGATTATCTTATACCTGAAAAGTTCAGAACCGTACGTGATGAAGGTATGCTCAGCGAAGGGGGCATAAGCGAGGTAAAGGTAGTTATAAATATGCATGATAAGTTTGCAAAACAGCTTACCTTTGAAGTATCCACAATGAATGTTATATATGGTTTCGGAATTATGACGGAAAAGGTGAGGGAGATAAACAGAAGCAGATATGCTTCATATTACGGTGACGGCATACTTAAGAAAATAACATTAAATGACTGCGGAGAAAGATTTTTAATGGTATTTGATTTGGGAAAATATGCACCTGATATAGTACTG
>CAMENQ010000111.1 GCA_945928585.1 uncultured Roseburia sp.
ATAGAGACCATAAGGACTGCATAAAATTTTTACAGTGATGCAGCCTTTTTAAATGAGAAAGATTAAACAGTATGCATTACATAGCCTGACTTGTAAATAAGCTCTTTACATGCTGAACTTCCTCACTGGTAGCCTGTGCGGCAGGAACATAATAGCTTTTTTCTCTTGCCATCTGATAAAGCTCTTCCTGTGAAGTTTCACATGCATTTCTGAACTGCTTTAAAGTCTGCTTAAGAGCCTGATTGTCTGTCTGAGGTATCATTTCACCATATCTTACTAATTCACCATTGATGCCGACAAGTGTGTCATTAACCATAGTCTTTTCGTCCATATTCATTGCTGCCTCCTAATTAAAAAATGTCATAAGCTGTTCTTTGTTCTTCATGGCACTTTGTGCGCTCTTTTCAAAAAACTGCTTTAACTGTGGGTCTGTAGAAGAGTTTGCATATTCCTGCATTTTGCAGTGTGTAGTGTCATAGCCGCCAATAAGATGACGAAGATTCTGAAGCTCAAGTTCTGATAGATTTGTCATTTTCTTTTCCTCCATAAATTTTTTTTAACATAACATATTATTGACCATGTTTTTTCAGTTTATTCTATAAAGCAGGATAAAAAATAAAAAATCTATGTATTAATATATTTATATACTTCTATGTGTTAATGTATTGATATGCTTCTATGTACTAATATATTTATCTTCTGTATATTATTTATATAATAGTGATATTTTAAAATTAATGGAGTACATATAATTTAACTGTTTAGAATACACTGTTATAAGGATCTGACAGGAGGGTATGTGAATGCAACATTTGAGAAAAGCTTCAGTTTTTATTTTGTACTTTTCTTTTTTTATATTTGTTTTGGGATTTTTTATAGAGAAAAACAAAAATATGCGGCATCAGTATGAGGCATCTTCGGATTCAGATGAACTCATTTATGCAGACCAGTCCGATGACAGTGATATTATTTTTTTAGAAAGCCCTTATATGGATATAAAAAAGGTTGCCCTTACCTTTGATGACGGACCAAATATTTCTACGACTCCAAGACTCCTTGACGGACTACGTGAGCGTGGAATCAAGGCTACTTTTTTTGTAGTAGGCGAAAACGCTGATAATAATAAAGAAATAATAAAAACAATGTATGAGGATGGACATCTCATAGGAAATCATACAAACACTCATTGTAATCTTGCAGGCTTGTCCTGCACAGAAGCGAAAAATGAAATAAATCTTGCAAATAATGTCATAAAAGAGATAACAGGCTCGAACGCTGACTATATAAGACCACCTTTTGGAGAATGCGGAAAGCAGCTTGACAGTGAACTGAATATGTTTAAGGTATTGTGGGATATTGATCCAAGAGACTGGAGCGTATTAAATACAAGGAGTGTAGTTAATTATGTGACGGCACATACGGAAGATGGAGATATTATATTGTTACATGATATTTTCGATACTTCAGTGGATGCAGCATTGGAAATCACTGATATATTAACTGAAAAAGGATTTGAATTTGTGACTGTGGAGGAGATTTTTTTCCCGTAAAGATTTAACAAACCATCTGTAGCCGTCCGGGTAAAATATTATATTCGCGGAAAAATATTGATGTCCGGGTAAAAAATTACAGGTTTATACCCGTAGAAAAACTGAATAATAAATAATAAAAAAATCAGGCAGGTAACACTTTGTGTAAAAATCATTTTAATTTAATTCAAAATGATTTTTACATAAGGTGTCACCTGCCCTAAACACTTCATAGTAATAAAAACAGTTTTTTTATAGAAAATCCCAAAAGCAACAACTGGTTTCGCTGCCGAGTGGCACCTTTTTTAAATTCTCTCACTCATTTCAGTATAAGCCTTATGCTTAGAAACTGCCTTATAAGCAGGACGTATAATTTTTCCTGCATTAATAAGCTCCTCGATACGGTGGGCACTCCAGCCAGATATACGTGCAATGGCGAATATAGGTGTATAAAGCTCTAAAGGAAGTTCGAGCATACTGTATACAAAACCGCTGTAGAAGTCAATATTTGCACTGACACCTTTATAAATTTTGCGTTCCTCTGCTATAACCTTAGGTGCAAGACGTTCAACGGCAGAATAAAGCCGGAACTCTTTATTCATGCCCTTTTCATTTGAAAGACTCTCAACAAAGCCCTTTAAAATACGTGCTCTCGGATCTGATATAGAGTATACCGCGTGACCCATTCCGTATATAAGACCTGCCTTATCAAAGGCTTCCTTGTGAAGAAGTGCCTTTAAATATTTTTCGATTTCTTCCTCGTCATCCCAGTTCTTTATATTCTGCTTCATATCCTCAAACATACGGACAACTTTAATATTTGCACCGCCATGCTTCGGACCTTTAAGAGAGCCGAGGGAAGCGGCTACAGCCGAATAAGTATCCGTACCGGAAGATGTAACTACGTGATTTGTAAATGTAGAGTTATTTCCGCCACCATGCTCTGCATGAAGAACAAGAGCCAGATCAAGTATCTTCGCCTCAAGTGGAGAGTACTTCTGGTCAGCCCTTAATGTATATAAAATATTTTCTGCCGTAGATAATGACGGATTTGGAGTGTGTATAAAAAGACTGTCACCATCATGATAATGTCTGTATGCCTGATAACCGTATACTGACAGCATAGGAAACAGAGCAATAAGCTGTAAGCTTTGTCTTAAAACATTTGGGATAGACGTATCGTCTGCAGCATCATCATAAGAGTAAAGAGTAAGAACACTTCTTGCAAGCGTATTCATCATATCCCTGCTTGGTGCCTTCATAATAATATCTCTAACGAAACTGGTCGGAAGTGAACGGTACTTTGCTAAAAGCTCATTAAAATCTGTCAGTTCCTTTTCAGTCGGAAGAGAACCAAAGAGAAGAAGATATGTAACCTCCTCAAAGCCAAAACGGTTATCCTTAAGAAAACCATTTACAAGGTCATCCAAGTCATAGCCGCGGTAAAACAACTGTCCCTCGCAAGGAATATATTCGCTGTCGTCAATAATATATGACTTAATTTCACCGATTTCTGTTAAACCTGTCAGAACTCCCCTTCCGTTAAGGTCACGCAATCCACGCTTAACCTCATATTTTCCGTAAAGCTCCGGATTAATAGTATGAGCCTGACATTTTTCAGCTAACGCTAATATATCAGGAGTTACCTCGGAAAAATTGGTATTTGCCATTAAAAAAGCCCCTTTCTATTGTGTTTCTATTGTTATAATTAATAAAGAAAATTTTATCATAAAAACACCATAACGACAAGTTAATAAAGTATAAAATTAATAATTTTATAAAAAATTCACATAATTATACATTTTTTACCTTATAAAAAATTCACATAATTATACATTTTTTACCTTATGAAAAATTCAGAGAAATCACATATGGTAACGGATGCAATATATTTTCTTCTTGATGAGACAGCCACATACTTTATTATAAATATTAAATTTATATGGCATAAAATATAAAATTATGATATACTGTACTTTGGCATAAAAGGTTTTGTAAATATACTAACAGGAGGCGTAAAAATGGACTTATTTGAATATATGCGAAGCAATACAATGGAAAAAGAAAGTCCGTTGGCTTCAAGGCTCAGACCGACTACACTTGATGAGGTGGTTGGACAAAAGCACATCATAGGAAAGGATAAGCTTTTATATAGAGCCATAAAGGCAGATAAGCTTAGTTCAATTATATTTTACGGCCCTCCCGGCACAGGAAAAACAACACTTGCAAAGGTTATAGCAAATACTACCAGTGCAGACTTTAAACAGCTTAACGCTACGGTAGCAGGAAAAAAAGATATGGAAGCTGTAGTGGAGGAAGCAAAAGCAAACCTTGGAATGTACGGAAAAAAAACAATATTATTTATAGATGAAATTCACCGGTTTAACAAGGGACAGCAGGATTATCTGCTTCCGTTTGTTGAGGAGGGAACACTCATTCTTATAGGAGCAACTACTGAAAATCCATATTTTGAGGTGAACGGAGCTTTAATATCACGCTCCATTATATTTGAACTCAAACCTCTTTTAAAAGAGGACATTATGGCGCTTATCGACAGAGCCGTATATGACACGGACAAGGGCATGGGAGCTTATGATGCAGTTATAACAGACGATGCAAAGGAGTTTCTTGCTGATATATCAAACGGAGATGCACGTATGGCTTTAAATGCCGTGGAGCTTGGTATACTTACTACTGACAGGGAAGATGATGGGAAGATACATATAACTATGGAGGTAGCACAGCAGTGTATACAAAAAAGGGCAGTCCGCTACGATAAGGATGGTGACAATCATTACGACACTATTTCTGCATTTATAAAAAGCATGAGAGGCTCTGATCCGGATGCAGCCGTTTATTATCTTGCAAGGATGCTTTATGCAGGAGAAAGTGTTACATTTATAGCCAGACGAATTATGATTTGTGCAGCGGAGGATGTTGGAAATGCCGATCCTATGGCACTTGTGGTAGCCACATCAGCTTCTCAGGCAGTTCATCAGATAGGTATGCCGGAGGCACAGATTATACTGGCTCAGGCGGTGACATATGTGGCAAGTGCACCTAAAAGCAATGCAGCCATAATGGCTATTGATAAGGCTATGGAAACAGTAAAGGAAGGCAGGACGGGAGCAATACCGGTGCATTTACAGGATGCTCATTATAAAAGTGCAGCAAAGCTGGGACATGGCATTGATTACAAATATGCACATGATTACAAAAATCACTATGTAAATCAGCAGTATCTGCCTGATGAATTAGTAGGCACATCATTTTATGAGCCTTCAGATATGGGCTACGAAAAACAGATTAAGGAACATTTAAAAAGATTGAAAGAGGAAAGTCATTAATATTAAATGACTGAAAGGTGGTATACAAATGAAAGAGCTTATAGAAAAGCTGTCTCTTGGAACAACTGAATATACAAAGCCTGAAATGGAGGTGAATGTAGAGGAGATTTCCATCAGACTGGAGACGGAGAAAACGTATACAGGCTCTTTTAAGGTTTACAGCACTAACGGCAAAAAGCTGAAGGGCATTGTATTTTCCACAGACGGCAGACTGACCATTGAAAACAATCAGTTTATAGGAATGGAAAATATCATTACATATAAGGTCTGTACTGATTACATAAATAAGGACGAGAAAATAACAGGCTTTATTAATGTAGTGTCAAATGGCGGAGAGGTGTCTGTGCCATTTACTATTTCAGTAGATGCCATCAGTGCAGAAACTACCATAGGAAGAATAATAAATCTGTTCCAATTTGCAAACCTTGTACAGGCAAGTTATGATGAGGCATTAAAGCTGTTTATTTCTCCTGATTTTCCACGTGTTTTTCTGGAAAATGATTTAAGGCTCAATGCCATATATAGGGGACTTATAGGAAGTAGTGACAAAAATATGGCACTGGAAGAATTTTTGGTTGCAGCAAATAAAAAGAATAAAGTACATATCTCACTTTCAAATGAGAAAAAAGAGTATACAAATATATCCGAAAATTATGGTGATATAGTTACAGTATCAAAGGATACGTGGGGATATGTTGATATAGACATTTTAACAGATGGTGATTTTATACATACTGACAAAAAGAAACTGACAGGTCAGGATTTTGCAGGAAACAATTATGAATTTGAATACTATATAAAAACTGATAAGCTCCACAAAGGTAAAAACTTTGGAGCCATAAGCTTTGTTACACCATATCAGACTCTTTGTTACAGCATTACGGTGGATAATTCTTCTGGTGTAAAAACCGGTATTATGGAGGAAAAAAAGGCAATAGCAGGAGTTATTGAAAAGTATGTTGCATTCAGACTTAAAAAGATTACATTAAGTCAGTGGACAGAGGAAAGCGAAGCTATTGTGTCAAGGGCAAGAGGAATACATGACAGTATGCTTTTAAAGCTGTTTCACGCCCATATTTTTATTACAGGGGACAGGGAAAGTGATGGAGCATGGCTTCTGGAAAATGTGGCTGAGGAGCTTTTAGCCGGGAGAGAGGAAAAAACAGAGCTTTACTGTTACTATCTCTATATAAGAACACTTCAAAAGCGTGATGATCCATTTACTGAAGAAATTATAGAAAAAATCAGGGCATACTACGAAAGTAGCTGTGACAGCTGGAGACTTTTATGGATGCTTATATATCTCGATGAAAGTTATGACAGGAATATAAGCCTTAAGCTTCTTCGCATTAAGGAGCAGTACAATAAAGGAATGCGCAGTCCATTAATGTATTTTGAGGCAGTGGCAGCATTTAATCAGATGCCGGAAATGATGAGAGTTTTTGATGATTTTGAAATACAGGTGCTTATGTTTGGCATTAAAAATGACTGTGTCAGCAAAAAGCTTGCCATGCAGGTAAATGAAATTATAAAAACAGAGAAGAATTTTAGCCCTTTGTTATACACCATAATGTCAAAGCTTTATGAAAAATATCAGGAAGATGAGATGCTTTGGAATATATGTGTGCTTTTAATAAAATCCAATAAGACAGACCATAAATATTTTAAGTGGTTTCAAAGCGGCGTAGAGAAAAAAATGAAAATAACAAGCCTCTACGAATATTATATGTACACAATAGATGACGATTATGAGAATCAGCTTCCACAGATAGTGCTTTTGTATTTTGCAAATAATCTAACAGGACTTCCTGATGATAAGGCAGATTTGATTCTTGCAAATGTTATAAAATATAAGGAAGATATAAAAACAATTTATGATTTATATAAGCCTCAAATGGAAAAATATGCGGCAGAAAGCATACTAAATGAAAGAGCAGGAAATAATTTATCAGTTATCTACAGGGACATACTGGATAAGGCTATGGTAGGAACTGAACTTGCAGAGAAACTTCCTGTAGTGTTAAATACATATGAGGTTAACACAAATGAAAAAAACATGCAGTATGTTATAGTGGTACATAAGGAGACAGGACAGCCGAAACGTTATATGCTGAAAAACGGCAGGGCTTATGTAAGTATTTATACTGAAGACAGTGCAATATTATTTGAGGATATTCATGGCGTCAGGTATGAGGGCTCAGAATATGAAATCAGAAAGCTTCTTGATATGGATGAGTATCTTAAGCTTTGCTATGAAATATCAAGCGGAAGTACACCTCTTGTACTGTATTTTGGTGATAAGTATCTTAAATATAGAAAAGAAACGGAAAAAGGCATAAGCATATTAAAATATCTGCTTCATATGGACAATCTGACAGAAAGCTTCAGAATAATGGTAGAGATGGAAATTATAGATTATTATTCTGAAAATTATGATGGAGACAGCTTAGATGAATATCTGTTAAATATATCAGCAGACAGTCTTGGCACACCTGCCCGAATAAAAATAATGGAAATGTCAGTTATAAGAGGTCTTTATGAGAGAGCATATGAGCTTATGGAAAAATATGGTTTTTACAATGTTGAACCAAGAAGAGTGTTT
>CAMENQ010000112.1 GCA_945928585.1 uncultured Roseburia sp.
CTTGGCAGATGCCGGTATCATATTAATAAAATTTCCTGCTTTCTCCGAAGCTTACGCACACAATATATAACCATATCCCTGCCACCGTCACTACATCAGATGCTGCACATACAGACGGCAAGGCTGAACTGTAAAAAAGAATATCCACAAAATAGGCAAAAAGTATGTAAAAGACAATATACAAAAATATACAAAAAAATAAAAAAAATGATTGACAAATGAGTATGTATGAAGTATACTATCTAGGCAGCTTGATTGAAGGCAGTCCAATAGGACAGGATATGGGATCTTAGCTCAGCTGGGAGAGCATCTGCCTTACAAGCAGAGGGTCATAGGTTCGAGCCCTATAGGTCCCACTTTTCTTCAAAAAACTGCATATGGCTAAGTAGCTCAGCTGGCTAGAGCACGCGGTTCATACCCGCGGTGTCAGGGGTTCAAGTCCCTTCTTAGCCATTATAAAGGAAGACCTTGAAGTTCTTTATGACTTCAAGGTCTTTTTTGTGTCGTGAGGATTCTTAAAGTAAAAATCATGATAACTAAAAAATGAAATATTGACATATTTTACATGGTTTAGTATATTATAAGTAGAAGCAGGCAACATTGTGTGTCTGTTTAAGCTGTGAAGTAAGAGGGTGTGCCGGAATGCACTGTCTTATGGAGCTTTAAGGAGGGGTTGGACAGTATACCTCAAACCGGATTAGGTGTAAGCCGAAAGAAAATGTTCTATTAAGCCTCATTGCAAAATGGGGCTTAATATATATTACGGAAAGGATCAGGTATGGATATACTACAGAAGTGTGCGTTGACCTTTCAGACACTACTTGCATATGAGTATCATTTTGTAATTGGTCGAAAGGGACAACTAAGAGAATTTTGCTTGAATTTTGATAAAGCTGATTTTCACCATTTGGCGGGGTTGCATAAACTCAAAGATATTGTACAGATACAACAGGGAATGCGAGAAAAAATATTTGATAAGATTCTTATAGGTGGCATTACATTAGCTCTGATTGAGAAAAGTGTTTATTATAAACAAATGAATGGACGTATTTTGCCTCTAATAGATTTAGAAAAAATGTTGGATGACAACAAAATGATTTTTAGATACAATGAGAAGGTACATAAATTTTCATTGATTAAAGCTGATTATCTTTTGGAGGGACAAGCAAATTCAATACCTTCATTTTTGTTCTTGGGTAAGAGAAAAGATAATGAGAGGGAACAGATGTGTAGGACATTTTTTAGAATCGAAGATAAAGATTATACAGAGGGACAACCACGATATACTTTACTAAAAAAAGAAAAAAAGCATTTGCCGTCTGGAGCAGTAACAGTTCAATATAATCGTTTGTTATAAAAGAAACTTATATAAAAAGAGCAGTGATGCCTGCATATAAATGCAAAAGAATCACTGCTCTTTTTCACATAGAGAGGTATTTTACTTGGACTTATACAATAGCTTTAAATTAGTTGTTAGTTTTTATTATAAATGTAGTAGTACCATCTGCCTCATCACCGGTTCCGGTAAATGTAGAATATTCTTTTCCTGCCTCAAGAACCTTGTTCAGGTCATTTATGGCTGCTTCAAAGTCATTGTTATATATTTCTGCGATTTTCTGGATAGCGCTTTCGTTAAACTGCTTCATACCTGAGTTAAGGTCACCGGAGCCGTTTACAAGCTGCTCAATACCGCTTGTGAGGGCAGGTATTTTGCTGTTAAGCTCTGCAAGACCGTTTGCAAGTGTGGTGGCACCCTCTGAAAGCTTGGCACTTCCATCGGCTATCTGCTTTGCTCCCGGAAGGAGGTTTTCATTTATACCGTCAATAAGCTGTTTAGCACCCGGAGTAAGAGTATTGTTAATACCATCAACAAGCTGTTTGGCACCAGGAGCCAGTGTATTATTTATTCCGTTTACAAGCTCAGAAGAACCGTTGCTTGCATCCTTTGCACCATTTTCAAGTGCCTGTGTGCCAGCCTTTAATTCTGCAAGCTTATCATTCATGGTTTTTCCGTTTGCATCCTTTGTGGAAAGCTGTGAAAGAATATTGCTTAAAGCAGTATTTGCACCCTGATACTGTAGTATTCCGCCATTACACTGTTCGATGGCTGCTTCGTATTTTGCTATACCTTCTGTTACGGCAGCAAGATTTGCCTGATATTCCTGAACCTCAGCTGATGAAAGAGCACCTGAATTTATGGCATTTTCCAATGCTGTTTTCTTAGTGTTTAAATCTGCAAGCTGAGTCTGGCAGGATGTTATTGTAGCCTTAAGGGTTTCTATTTCTTTATTATTCTGTGATATTGTATTCTGTAATGTCTGAACAAGACCATTTACGGTAGAAACCAGCTCACCTACACCGGCATTTACCTGAACTGCACCTGAATAAAGTGAATTAAGGCCTGTATTCAGTGCAGAAGCACCTGTGGCAAGCGTTTCGGTAATACCCTTGTAAAGTGCAGAAGCACCGGGAGCTAATGTTTCAGTTACACCGGAATAAAGTGCGTTAGCACCATTAAGAAGTGAGGTGTTTATTCCGTCATAAAGTGTAGCGGAACCGTTTGCAAGTGTTTTCATATTGCTGTCTATTGTTTTTGCACCATTGTTTAACTTTTCAATACCGGCAACTAAATCTCCGGAGCTGGTTTGAAGCTTTAATAATCCTTCATTTAATGCGGCTGCACCATCAGAAAGCTTTGATGAAGATTCGCTTAAAAGTGATATCATATCAGATATATTGCTTAAGTCTTTCTTGTCATCAAGGGATATTGAAGATAATAATTTGTTTGTAACAACGGTCATCATCATATCTACATTATAATTTGTTACATCAGCAGTAAGTTCCACTGTGTTTGGTATATCAAGGTCAAGACTTTCTGATACACCTGGAAGTCCCATTCCTACTACAATGTTATAGTCACCGTTTGATATAACCTGACCATTTGTAACCTGAACATTTTGAAAGCTGTCCGTAGGAAGCAGCATGCCTGTTACGGCAAGAAACGGAATATATGTGCCGTCCTCAGTCTTTTCATTTGCAGTATATTCAATGGTCATTGTAAGCTTTCCTGACTTGCCGTTTATGGAATAAGCAGGAATTTCCGTTCCGTCAAGCTTATATGTTACTTTAAGACTGACGGGAAGGGTAGTATTGCTGTCAAGGCTTCCCTGATAATATATGTCATTTCCGGTTGTGTCAAAGGTTATTTCATCGCCGTTTAATTTAAATTCTTCGTTTCCCTTAACATTTACTATGTCTTTAAGGTTTGTCACATCCTTAAGTGAGGCGTAATTTTCTGTGTTTTTAATCCAGTCACTTACAAGAATTTTTTCTACGGAACCGTCGGCAGAGGTAGTTACATATACTGTTTCCTCCTTTGTGCCGTAGCCTGAGCCTTCTCCCTTTGTGGAAGATGTGCTTTCGGTTTTTACATTGTTATTTGTTTTATTATCCGTTGTGCTGTTATTGCCTGAGTCTGATGCACAGGCTGTAAGACTTATAATCATCATAGCTGACATAGCTAAAGCAGTTACTTTTTTAAGTTTCATACGATACCAATCCTTTCTATATATAGTTAATTGTTTTTAGAGAGCTTCTTTGCCCTGCTGTCTGCACGTACCTCTTTGAATCCAAGAGTAGTGCGGATGATAACAGGGTCAAATATTATAAGCATTGACGGGAGAACAGTAAGTACAACAACCATACTGATTAATGCACCTCTTGCCATAAGCATACATAGTGAGCTTATCATATCAATACTTGAGAAAACGCCAACACCGATAGTAGCTGCGAAAAAGCTTAATGCACTTACTACTATAGACTGTATTGAAGTTTTGTGTGCAATGGAAACAGCTGTTTTCTTATCGGCACCACGGAGTCTTTCCTTTTTATACCTTGTTGTCATAAGTATGGCATAGTCTACTGTAGCACCAAGCTGAATGGTACCTATGACAATAGAAGAAATAAACGGTACAACAGTTCCTGTGTAATAAGGTATTCCCATATTTATGAAAATGGCAAACTCAATAACTGCCACTAATATAATAGGAAGTGTTATTGATTTGAAAATAAGTAAAATAATTATAAATATAAATCCAATGGATACAATGCTTACAACCTTGAAATCATTATCTGTTATTTCAATTAAGTCCTTTGTACAAGGTGCTTCACCAAGAAACATTGAATCCTTATCATAGGATTTTACAATAGAACTTATTGTATCACACTGTTCGTTTACCTCATCACTTGCCACCTTGTATTCTGACATTACAAGCATAAGCTGCCAGTTTTCATTTTTAAGCGAGCTTACAAGGTCAGCAGGTAAAACATCGGATGGAATGGTTCCGCCTAAAATACTGTCTATGCCAAGAACAGCTTTGACACCGTCTACATTTTTAATTTCATCAGACATCTTTGCCACATCAGCAGAAGACATATTATCGCTTGCAAGTATCATATGTGTGCTGTTCATATTGAATTCTTCCTGAAGTTTTGTGTTTGCCTGAATGGAATCAAGTGTCTTTGGAAGAGTTTCAGCTAAATCATAGTATACAGGTGTTCTGTTGTTTCCATATAATGCAGGGAAAAGCACAACAGCAAATAATACTATAAATATAATGTAATGCTTTGTGATTAAATTTGATGTTTTTTCAAATTTTGGAAGAATAGCCCTGTGACTAGTCTTCTCTATAACCTTATCAAAAATAAGAATCATGGATGGAAGGATAGTTACACAGGATATAACGCCAAATATTACACCCTTTACCATAACGATTCCAAGGTCAAGTCCAAGTGTAAAGCTCATAAACATAAGTGCAACAAATCCTGCCACTGTAGTGATTGAACTTCCTACTACAGAGGAGATTGTGTTTGAAATGGCGTGAGCCATGGCACGTTTTTTATCTCCCGGATATCTGGTCTGATTTTCCTTGTAGCTGTGCCACAGGAAGATAGAGTAATCAAGTGTAACACCTAACTGTAATACGGCACTTAATGCTTTAGTGATAAATGAGATTTCTCCCATAAAGATATTTGTACCTAAGTTATAAACTATAGCCATACCTATGCTGAGTAAGAAAAATATAGGTATAAGGAAGGAATCCATAGTTATTGAAAGTACAATCAGTGCCAGAAGAACGGCTAAGCCTACATAAAGAGGTGTTTCTTTTTCTGAAAGTATCTTTGTGTCTGTGACGACAGCAGACATACCGCTTAAAAAGCACTGTTTACCGGCTAAATTCCTTATTTCTTCTATGGCATCCATAGTGCTGTCAGCAGAGGTGGTTTCATCAAATATAATAGCCATCATTGTAGAGTCATCACTTTTAAAAGCACTGAGTATCTCGTCAGGAAGTATATCCATAGGTACTGATATGTCAAGTATGCTGTCATACCAGATAACCTTTGATACATGGTCAACCTCCTCTATTTCTGCTTTCAGAGCTGATACATCTTTGTTATCCATTCCCTCTACTACAAATAGGGAAAAAGCACCTGTTCCAAATTCATCTACCAGTATATTCTGTCCCTTCATCGTCTCAATGTCTTCAGGCAGGTAGGAAAGAATATCATAGTTTATCTTCGTGCCAAAATAACCGAAGGCTGACGGTATTAAGAGCAGAATGCTTATGATAAAGATTGGAACTCTGAATTTTACAACCTTTTTACCAAAATTAATCATAATACATAGTCCTTTCTTTTTTTTAGTCTGGCGAAGTATGTGCACTTACTTCGCCATATCAGACAAAATGACCGTCGGTCATATCTGTCGTAGGTATGGTATAACACAAAAATGACTATTGGTCAATAAGTTTATAAAAATTTTATTGACTTTAAATCTTTTTTATAGTTTAATAAAAAAACTATAAGGGAAGAAATAAGCTTTAGGGCATTTTTGAAAGGTCTTTAAAGCATTTTGACTGATAAAATGTATTAAGGAGGAAAGGGAAGATGAGCAAGGTAGAGGCGAATAAAAAGAAAAAAAAGGAGTCGTTGTTAAATACTGCTTTTGAGCTTTTTACAACAAAAGGAATAAACGATACATCTATATCTGACATTGTAAATAAGGCAGGAGTGGCTAAGGGAACCTTCTACCTGTATTTCAGGGACAAGTATGATGTTAGAAACCTTCTTATTTCTCATAAATCCAGTAAAATTTTTATGAATGCGGCAAATGAACTGAAAAAGCAGGATATAGAAGTTTTAGAGGATAAAATTGTGTTTATAGTTGATAGCATTATAAATCAGCTTGCAGAAAATAAGGGACTTCTTACTTTTATATCAAAAAATCTAAGCTGGGGATTCTTTAAAAATGCCATAACAAATCCTGCAGATGACAGGGATGTTGATTTTAAAGATGTATATTATAAAATGCTTGAAGAAGCTGAATATGAATACAATGATCCGGAAATAATGATTTATATGATAGTAGAGATGGTAAGCTCAACTATTTACAGTGCCATATTATATAATGAGCCTGTGGGAATTGAACAGATAAAACCCTACCTTTTTCAAAATATAAGATTTATCATTAAATCACACAGAGGAAACAGAAAAATAACAGAAAACAATTAATAACTGCATTAATGGAAAAGACAAATTAAGAAATATAATTAATATAATTAAGAAATATAAATTTCGGTAGTCAAATCCATACTAAAGTGGTATATTAAAATAATAAGAAATTTTTAAAGCTATTTAGGAGAAATTTTCCGGAAAGGAAATGGTAAATATATGCGTGTTGGAATGGGTTATGATGTACACAGGCTGGTGGAAGACAGAAAACTTATATTGGGAGGCGTTGAAATACCTTATGAAAAGGGACTTTTAGGACATTCAGATGCAGACGTTTTAGTACATGCCATTATGGATGCGCTTTTGGGTGCTGCATCACTGGGAGATATAGGAAAGCATTTCCCTGATACAGATCCTAAGTATAAGGGCATTTCAAGTATAAGTCTGTTAGAACATGTGGGAAAGCTTTTAAGTGATAACCTTTATATCATAGGTAATATAGATGCCACCGTTATAGCACAAAGACCAAAGCTTATGCCATATATGGAACAGATGAAAATAAACGTGGCAAAAGCATTGAATATATCTGAAAACCAGGTAAACATAAAAGCTACTACAGAAGAAGGACTTGGATTTACCGGAAGCGGAGAGGGGATTTCTTCTCAAGCTATAGCTCTTCTTGAAACAGCAGCTAATTACAGCTATAATGTTATGGAAGAAGAAAGAGGAGGTTGTGCAGGCTGCAGCGGCTGTACAAAATAAAAAACTGAACCATTTAATATGACAGAGATGAGGAGCATATGGACGATTATCAGTTACATGAAATTGACATTAAAGATTATAAAATTTTAAAAAAGTATTTTGCACTTAGACCTGCAAGAACCTGCGAAAGTATTGTAAACAGCAGCTTTATCTGGAGAGACTACTATAGGGCGAAATACTATATAAATGAATAT
>CAMENQ010000113.1 GCA_945928585.1 uncultured Roseburia sp.
ATAGATTTCAAAGGAACATTTTTCTCGCGAATAGCCTTGTATTCCTCTATTTCCTTTTTATTTCCATATACATAATGTTCATGTCCTATATTGACAAGTTCAGGTTCATCCTCACTGTAATCGTGTATGGATGGGTCGTAAGTATATAATACCTTATTCTTTTCAAGCTTTGGGTCCGGTATAGGTATAGCTGAAATAAGTGAATGAGTATACGGATGTAACGGATACTCAAAAAGCTCCTCAGATGTAGCAATTTCCACTATATTTCCCTTATAGATAACACCTATACGGTCTGAAATAAACCTTACTATGGAAAGGTCATGCGCAATGAAAAGATATGTGACATCCTTTTCCTTCTGAAACTTCTTCATAAGGTTTAATACCTGAGCCCTGATGGAAACATCCAGAGCAGAAATAGGCTCATCTGCCACTACAAGCTCCGGTTCCATAACCATAGCTCTTGCCAGTCCTATTCTCTGACGCTGACCACCTGAAAACTCATGGGGATAACGTGTCAGATGTTCAGGCAGAAGTCCGACCTCATTTATAATGTTCTCAACCTTACGCACTCTGTCTGCCTCATTTTCATAGAGATGAAAATTGTAAAGTCCTTCTGACACGATATAATCTACTGTAGCTCTCTCATTTAAAGATGCTGCCGGGTCCTGAAATACCATCTGTATATTACGGATAACCTCTCTGTCAAGTGAATGAGGTATTTTTCCGCTTATAGGAACACCCTTATATAATATTTCACCTGCAGCAAGGGGATTTACACGTATTACAGCTCGTCCTATGGTTGTTTTTCCTGAACCGGACTCACCTACAAGCGAAAATGTCTCTCCCTTATATATATCAAAAGATGCATTTTTGACTGCTTTATTTGCTGTTTTTCCCTTGCCAAAGGTAATGTCGATGTTTCTTACCGACAAAAGTACTTCCTTACCGCTTTCCTTGTCTATAGGGCCATGCTCCGGTAAGTGAACAATACGGCTCTTTTCCTTTTTTTCTTTTTTAGCCACGATATAACTCTCCTATATATTAAAAGCTTCAACTATCTTTGAATGAATATCCTGAATACTTTCCGGCTTTTCTATTTTTGGTGCCCTCTCATCAAGAAGCCATGTCTTTGCAAAGTGAGTATCTGTCACTTTAAACATTGGCGGCTCTGCCAGTGTATCCACCTTTAAGCAATACGGATTTCTTGGTGCAAATGCATCACCTGTAATTTCATTATAAAGTGATGGCGGTGTTCCTGTTATGGAATAAAGCTTTGTATTCTTCTGAGCCAGCTGTGGAAGTGATGAAAGCAATGCCCATGTGTATGGGTGTCTCGGGTCGTAGAATATTTCCTCAACCTTGCCTAACTCCACTATCTGACCTGCATATAGTACCGCTACCCTGTCTGCTATGTTTGCTACCACACCTAAATCATGGGTAATAAATACTATGGTATAATTAAATTCCTTCTGCAAATCCTTAATAAGCTTTAATATCTGTGCCTGAATGGTAACATCAAGAGCAGTTGTCGGCTCATCACATATAAGTATCTTTGGCTGGCATGATAAAGCTATGGCTATAACTATTCTCTGCCTCATACCTCCTGAATACTGGAAAGGATAATCATCAAAACGTGCCTCTGCATTTGGTATGCCTACCTTATCCATAAGCTCTAACGCTTTTCTCCTTGCCTCTGCCTCCGAACATTCCTGATGTTTAAGTATAACAGAGGTTATCTGCTTCCCTATTGTAATAATAGGGTTTAAGGAAGTCATAGGATCCTGAAATACTGTAGCTATCTTTCTCCCCCTTATCTTTGTCCAGTCCTTAGGGAACTTAATTCCTGCAAGGTTTAAAATACGTGTTCCGTAAAGTGTATTTCCCTCTTCTAAGTCAAGTCTTACCCTGTGAAGTTCTGAATCAAACACCTTGTTTCTCTCATTTTCATTCATAAGATCCACGCCAAGCTCCATAGCTTTTTTAAGCGCATGCACAAGCTTTTTTGTATACCTGACCTGAATTTTTCTGCCGTAATTTCCTACTGCCAGATAAATTTCTTTAGCTAAGACTTTATTTCTTTTTTTAGTTTCATCTGAAATCTCTGCTGATATTTCCTGTTTGTATTTTTCATTAAGCTCCTTTATCTGCTTTTCTGCCTCAGCTCTCTCCTCGTCACTTAATCCCTCCACTGCTTTTCTTTCAGAATTAAGCTTTATGATTTCTTTGTATGTGTCAGCTCCAAATTCAAATTTTGAATACTCATTTAATTTATTTTCAGCATATGATATAAGTCTTTTTCCAAAGGTACCTGTTGTTACTTTAACCTTTGACAGCTCAGGGTCATCATAAATTATCGTTCCGTCGCTTACATATCCATTGCTGTCAAGCATACCTGCAAATGTTTTTGTAAATACGGATTTTCCTGAGCCTGATTCGCCTACTATGGCTATAGACTCATTTTCGTATATATCAAGCGTAATTCCTCTTATGGCTGTAAGTATTCTTCCTCTTACACGGAATTTCACCTGTAAATCCTTGATTGATAAAAGTACTTTTTTGTCTTCCATATTGCCACCCCTTACATATGTGTTCTCGGATCTGAAGCATCACCAAGATTCTGTCCTACGACATAAAGCACTATTGTAATGACAGAAGCAAGGACAACCGGACTCCAGAATTCAAATTCCCATCCTGGTGTTACCATTGCACTTTCAGCTTCATATATAAGCCGTCCAAGTGACATATCCGAGAGTCCCATTCCAACATAGGATAAGAATACCTCGTAAGATATATATGAAGGTATTTCAGTTGCAATAAGAGTAACTATAATTGATGTCATAAATGGAAGTATATTCTTCATAGCTATCTTGATGGTAGAAGTTCCAAGACACCTTGATGCAAGATTATACTCTCTGTCTCGAATGATAACTACCTGTGTACGGATGAAGTAAGCTATACTAAGCCATCCTGTAGCCGTTAAGGCAAGTACCATAGTCCAAAATCCTGCTGAAAAAAGCATAACCATAACTGAAATAAACAGAAGATAAGGTATATTTGCTATAATGTTATATATCTCTGTCATAAATACATCGACCTTCTTTGAAAATCCCCATATAGCACCAACAATTACACCTATAGTCATATTAATGGCTGCACATATAAGGGCAAGTGAAATGGAAATTTTTGCTCCATGCCATACTGCATCGAAGGTAGAGTTTCCTGCGGCACCTGCACCTAAAATCCAATGTATGCTAAATCCAAACCTGTCTATAGCCTTTGACGGACTTAAGTGCTTTGCTGAAGAATCCATAAGATTTGCAAACTTATCATAGTCACCCACCATTGGATAAATATATGCAAATGCTATAACTGCTGCCAGCAGAACAAGTATAACTATATTTATCTTTTTCCTAAAAAATACCCTGAATACAGAATGCCAGTAGGAATACTTTGGTGCTGTTATTTTTTCTGAGTCAACACTATCGTGGTCTACTCTTGAAAATAGCTCTTCCCCTGACAGACCAAATTTTTCTAATTCGTCATTCATTATAGCTCCTCCTACCTATTCTTTGACGAGAATGATATTCTCGGATCTATCTTTGATATAAGTATATCACCAAGTACAAGTGATATAACGGTAAGTAAGGCATAGAATAATGTTACACCAACGATAACACCATTATCGTACTTGCCAATAGCTTCTACTAAAAGATTTCCGGCACCCGGAACAACATATACACGTTCTGTAATAATAGCACCTACAAGTGCACCGAGAACTGTACCCGGAATACCGTGAACAATAGGTATAGCAGCATTTTTTAGTATATGTCTGCTAAATATTTCTCCCTCAGTAAGACCTCCCGAACGTGCAAACTTTACATAGTCTGAATTCATCTGGTCTATCATATATCTTCTAAGCCATTTCATAAGGTTTGCCCCCGAAGGAAGTGCCAGCGATACAATAGGCAAAATATACATCAGTTTGCTTGATGATTCCATATCAAAAGTGGTAGGAAGCCCCATTTTTCCACCTATCGCCTTAAACAGGAAAATATATGCAAGAGAAGGAACTGCCATAATAAATACTATATAAACAGTACCTATCTTATCAATAAGTTTGTCCTTCTTTCTCGCCATCAGTATGCCAAGCGGCACTCCAACAAGATATGCCAGTATAGATGCAATTACACCTATAACAAAAGAATAGCCTATTTTTGACATATTATTTTTTACCGTATCTACATTAGTATAGTCATCGACATATCTTGTCTCAAAAACAAGGCTTGAATGAAGTGAATTTGCCATATATGTGGCTGTATGCAGGTCGTCTGCACTTTCTTCCTTAAGTCCTGTAGGATATGTGATGGTTGACTTTACATATGAACCCTGTGATGTTGTCATTGTGTCAAATACATCTATACCCTGGTTTACTGTATATGATTTTCCTAAATTTATTGAAACTATGTTCTGATGAATGAATGGAAACTTTTTGTCAAAGTATAGAAGATACTTGCTTTTTGTTCCGTTACCCATTATAGCCGGCGAAAATTTATCTCCACCATAAACGGGATCGTAAAGGGTAAATGTAAGCCCTCTCTCTCCCACATCATTTTCAACTTTATTTATATTATCAATTGTAATAATGCCTGTAAAATAGGACCAAAGCCTCTTTAAAAGAGGTACATCCTTATAGGCGAAAAGCTGTTGCTGTCCACCATTAGCATATTTATTTTTACCCTGCATTTTAGCATCAAGCCGGACTACCGTATAGCCCTCATCTTCATAATGTTTAGTAAACTTTTCAACGTATTTCCCTGCTATTTCGGAATCGTCATCTGCGGTTTTTCCAAATGCAACTGCCTTATTTCTTGTTTCTTCGTCAATTTGTCCGTTATCTGCCATTTCCTGTAAGTAATCTGCATAAGGCACATAATCAAGATATCCGTACTCTTCCCACTTATAATACATATATACCGTCTTTGAGTTATTGCTCTGATGAGAGTATGTTGTATCCTTTGCAAAAATGTGATTACGGTCAAGTAGTGAATAAACCATAATCATAACCAGTGCAACTACTATTATAATAGAAATTAAACCATGCAACAGACGCTTTAATAAATATTTGGTCATAATCCGTCTCCTAAAGCTTAAGGTATATATAATTCAGAATAGAGTGGTAAAAAATCACCATTCTACCCTGAATTATTCTGCCATTTTTAACAAAATCTAGTAAATACCAAGACTCTTTGTTACAAAGCCTGCATAGTCAGGTAAGAATGTGTCAAGGTATGTAGCAGGATCACCATAGTCAGGACCCCATCCTGAACAGTCTGATATATCATAATTTGATTCTTCTCCTGTTTTTCCGTAGTAACCTGCATATAACCACTCGTCAATATCCTTACACTCTACAAGGTTAACAATAACCTTTCCACCTAAGTTTGTTTCTATAGACTTCTTTATAGCATTCGCTCTGTTTGTATAAACCTCTGCATTTGAAGCATATGGTAAATCTAATACAACAGGATTTGACTCATCTATTGTTATGCCATCCTTAGAAAGTTCTTCGATAGCTGTATTTAATTCTTCTACTGCATTATCCACATTGTACCAGCCGTCATAGCCATCGCTTGAACCAACACCGTCATTAGCATCATTATCCCATGCCTTAATCTTTACACCATCTGCATCTATCTGAGCCTGAACAATCTCTCCATAGTATGTTCCTGCTTTAAACTCTGTAGCTGTACCATTTATATCTACAGTTACATCCTCACTAATTACGACAAAATTTCCAGGTGTATATGTGTTTCTAAGTGAAAGAAGCTTAACATTTTCACCAACACTCTGTGCATTGTAAGAAGCTCTGTCTACTGAGAATGATACCGCCCTACGGAAGTGTACATTCTTTAACGCTGCTGCAGCAACCGCTTTTTGTGCATCTGTCTGTGATGAAACTGCCTTTGTGGCATCGTTTGAATTTGCATATGCATTTCTGTTAAGATTAAAAAATACTGAATAAGTACTTGCTTCTGTCTCTGAAACATATACATACTCGTCAAATACGCCATCCTTCTTTGCTACTTCTATAGATGAGTTAGTTAAACTGCATCCGTCAACAACATTATTCTTAACGTCATTATATGCCTTTGTAGCATCTGTTCCATCATTATAAAGCCATGTAAGAGTTTTGATGTTTACACTATCTTTGTTCCAGTAAGACTCATTTGCCTTAAAGACGATGGTATTCTTCTCTGTTGCATTTGTTACAAGATATGGTCCGCAATATGCAATTGAGTTAGGATTCTTACCATATGTGTAATCCGGTGCAGAAGCATCATACTCTGAACCAAATTTACCGCCCTGTGACTCATAGTAGCTTCTGCTCATAGGAGCAAAAATGCTATAACCAAGCATAGTAGTAAAATATGGGCATGGCTCTGTAAGTGTGTACTCTACTGTATATTCATCAACAGCCTTTACACCTACCTCTGAGAAATCTGTAACTGCATGATTAATATACTCATCAGCATTTACGATTAATCCCTGTACAAGATACTCAAGTCCTCCCATAGCGTCCATCATATGCTGAATACCGGCAACAAAGTCATCTGCCTTTACGTCAGCAACTTCTCTTCCCTGTGAGTCTACCCACTTTAAGCCTTCACGAAGTTTAAATGTATATACTGTACCATCTTCTGATACTGTATAGCTCTCTGCAAGTGCAGGGCTAAGCTCGTTTTCATCATTGTACTCTAATAATCCGTCATATGTCTGTACCAAAGGCTCTGAATCAATCTGAAGTGATGATGCAAGTACATCCCATGTAGTAGGATCATCCAAATATATATAATTATAGCTGTCCTTTATAGTATAGCCCTTATCCTTAAGATACTGCTTTACCCATCCGTCATACTCACCTGTACCCTTTAATTCTGCCCACTTAGCCTTCATTTCAGCTCTGTGTTCATTCTTTATAAGCTCACTGGTAACTATAAGATTATGTGTTCTCTCATAATCTGTACCCCAAAGTACAGAGGTCTTTGTATATGGTACTACTCTAGAGATAGCATAACGTCCTCCAAGTGTTGTAGTCGGTAACATAACTGCCGATTCCAAAAGCTTTGCCTCCGATATTGCCATAAGTGCAAATCTTTCCGATTCAGTCTCGACCTCTCCTGCCTGTGAGTATAACTCATAGAACTCTCCTAGATGTTCATTATAAAGCTTTTCTGAAACTTCATCATATGAAACACCAGCTTCATTATTGCTGTTATTCTGATTGTCTTTAGTTTCAGATTTACTGTCGCTGTTTCCACATGCTGCAAGTGAACCAACAACCATTGCTGCCGAAAGTGCTAATGAAACAATCTTCTTTGTTTTTCTCATTTAAAAAAATCCTCCTTCTTTGTTTTTTGCATAAAAGGAGCCAATGTTAAATTAATCATCATTGACTCCTATCTTGTAT
>CAMENQ010000114.1 GCA_945928585.1 uncultured Roseburia sp.
CTTTAATGAAAAATATTATATATAGAGTGAGCAGCCGTTTTTTTATTACTTCTTCTATGACAAGAAAGATAGAACATAGAATCAGGCTTTTATATCCGGCAGACAGATTTTCTGTTATAAGGAAAACTGAAAGCTATCTGATAAGGATATATATATTAGCTGCAATAGCAGCGGCAGGTCTTCTTATATTTGCGGATTTCTCACTGTATTACGGGTGCATTGTTGCCGTGATAGTATATGTAATGATTATATCCCATATAAATACGGAACTTGGAAAACAGGAGGTAAGGCTTCTTCTTATGTTTGAGGAATTTATATCGGAGGTACATTTTCATTACCAGTTTAACGGTATGTTATATGAGGCCATAGAAAAGGCCATAGAGAAGGTTCCATATGAAATGGCCATACATGGACAGATTATTCTGGAAAATCTGAAAAATATATCACATGGTGGCAGTGAGGATTACAGAGATACAGCACCAAACAAGCTGTTTTTAACTTTTTTTTCACTTGGAGTGACAGTTTTATCTTATGGTGATAAGGATACGGAAAATGGCACTGTGTTTTTGGACAATCTGGAATATCTTAAGGAAAGTGTGTATCTGGAAATACTTAAAAGAAACAAGCTGGAATCACAGTTTATCGGATTGTCGGCTGTTACTATTCTTCCTGTATTTTCAATAAAGCTTATTGAGCGCTGGGCATTATCAAATATGCCGGAGCTTAGTGAAGCTTACGAAGGAATATCAGGAGTCATTACTACCATCTTTTTATCACTTATGACAGCAGGAATATATAAGGTAATAACTATGCTTAGAAATCCATACAGAAGCAGGGAATATAAAACATTATGGGCAGAAAAGCTTCTTGAAATAGAAATAATAAACTCTTTCGTTTTAAGGCTGATAAGATGCCGCTATAAATCAGCAGAGAAATTGAATAATCTTCTTAAATCTGTTGTTTATCCATATAACATAAGAGAATTTACATTAAGAAGAATCTGCTTTTTTGTAGTAACTGTCCCTGCTGCCATGACAGTTGGTGCAAGTATAGGAATAAATATATGGATTACTATTGTGACAGCTTTTCTTTTTGGAGCTTTATCATATGAACTGCCATATTTCAAGATTGTACTGCAGAGGCAGCTTATGATTATGGACAGCGAGGAGGAGATAGTAAGGTATCAGTCGGTCATACTTATGCTTATACATATGGACAGAATAACTGTTGAACAGATTTTAAAACATATAAGGGATTATGCGGTTATTTTTAAGGAGGAAATTGACGGTATGATAGCCGGATTTTCATATGAAGGCATAAAGGTATTTAAAAATGTAAAGGAAAATACTGGATTTATGCCTCTTGAAAAGCTTATGGATGGTTTTCTCGCTGCTGACATGCTGGGGGTTGAACGTGCATTTTCAGGCATGGAGAAGGATAGAAGCTATTATGTGGAAAAGCATAAGCAGGAAAATGAAGAAATAATAACAAAAAAATCGGTAGTGGCAAAGGCACTGGCATATATACCATTGTGTCTTGTCATACTGATAAAGCTTATTCTTCCGTTTGTTTTGGAGGGAATAAAACAATTGTCAAATACAGGAATGTAAATATGAGGCTTGTGTCTATACGCACAAGGCATAAGTCTTTTGTACAAAGCTGTGCGTAGAAAAGAGGATTATTAAATGGAAAATTCTTTAAAGGGACTTATACTGGCAGCAGGAACAATAATAACATGCGTAGTTATATCACTTGGTTTTTTTATATCGAGAGAGGCGAAAGAAACAGCAGCAAATGGAGCAAATCAGATAAATAAGCTAAATTCAGAGTTTGTTGAAAGTGATAAGATTATATATGACGGTGCTACCGTGTCTGGAAGTGAAGTGGTAAATGTAATAAAGAAAATGCAGAATGATGAAGTGGGAGTACTTGTAATTACCAATAAATCATCAAATTATTATGGTTATGAATTTGATACTGCATCAGGAGACTTGTTGAAAAAGGTAACGAGTAATTATGAGGAGGCATGTATAAGTACAAATAAAAAATATATAAATCCATATGCCAATTTTCAGGGGAAAGTTGTAAGAGACCAGAATGACGTTATTACAGGTATAATGTTTACCCAGTAGGAGGTTATACAGATGGAAGAAACACTTAATCTTATAAAGCAGTATCTTGGTATTGGTATGTTTATTTTAGCGGTTACATTATTTTTAAAATATGTTTCACTATATAATCAGGCATTTGATGAGCTAATAAACAGAGTAGTGAGAGATACTGTTATTGTGGAAACAGGGCAGGAGTGATTATAAATGGGAGAAACATATGGAACTGTAGTAGCAATAATGCTTTCGGCGTATATGATGTTTATACTGCCTTTAAATGGAATGATATATGAAAACGAAAAGCTGGAACAGATGTATATAGCAAATGAAATAACATATTTTGTAGAGCAGGTTAGAAATACCGGATGCATAGATGAGGATATGTATATGGCACTGGAAAAAAGGATTTCAGCTATGAATAACAGCTACAATATAATGATTACTCATTTCAGAAGCATATATAATGAGGATAACAGTAAGATATTATATTTTAAGGAGGAAAATTATCTTTGGAATATAAAAGAGGTTTTGGAAAGGGATGGCATATATTATCTTTCAAAAAATGAATATATTAAAGTAATGGTGTCGGATGATGATGGAGTTAAAGCATGTTACGGAGGAAGCATAAAAAATGAAAGTTACTGATTTTTGCATAATTTTTTCCCTGCTTACCATATGCTTCTTTACATATATTGATATAAGGCATAGTACAGCTTATGAGGTATTATATCAAAACGGCAGGTATAACGTTATAATGGATAATGCTGTAGAGGATGCACTTAGGGCAGCGTATGAAAACATTGACACTATGGGAACGCCTGAAGTAAACCTGGACACGGCATCAGCATTTTTAACAGATGAGCTCAGTGTGATGTTAAGTGGAAATACATATATGTCAGAATATTTCAGGGAGAGACTTTTGTGTATACTGTATGTTGATAAGGAGGGTTTTTATTATACAGACATAAATAAGAATAACGGCTGGAGTGATAAGAGAAAATTTAGTTATGGTGAAGATACAAATCACAGTGATAAGATAAATGAGATAGAGTCATTTATAAAGGAAAATTACAACGTGTTACTTGCCGTTCCTTCAAATGATGGTGAAAATCATGAAAATACCATAGAGGATTATACGCTTATGACCATATATAAGGATTATAACGATATATGCTGTTTTTCGGCGGCAACTATAAAAGTAAAGGAAAGATAAAATTTAAGACTGAAAAATTTTATGGATAACCATTATACAGTTATAAATAAAATTAAATAAACTAAGCACAGGCCGCTTAATAAAAAGCGTTGACCTGTGCTTAGCAGAACTGCCATATTATAATTGTAAGTTAATGAAAAAAGATTAAGACACGGTTTCAACCTTTTCAGTTTTATATACGTGTACCTTTTCTATACGGTTTTTCTCCATCTGCTCTACCACAAGAGCAACATCATCGGTTTCTACCCTGTCACCTACAGTGGCAAGACGGTCAAGTCTTTCCATAATGAAACCGCCGATAGAATCATAGTCATCTGATGTAAGATGAGTGCCAAGGTAGTCATTGAAGTCATCAAGGTTCATCTGACCTTCCACTATGTATTCGTTTTCATTTAAGGCTGTAAGCTCATCCTCCTCATCATAATCATATTCATCACGAATATCACCAACTATTTCCTCAATTAAATCCTCAAGTGTAATCATACCTGTGGCAGCACCATATTCATCAAGGACTATAGTAATATTTACACTGGCTTTTTTCATTTCAAGCATAAGGTCTGAAAGATTTTTGTGTTCATATGTAAAGTAAGGCTGACGAAGATAATTTTTCATATTGAACTCCTCGTTTGACTTATATAAAAGAATATCCTTTACATTTATTATGCCTATGATGTTATCAGGAGATTCACTGTAAACAGGAAATCTTGTATATTTATCCGCTTTAAAAACCTTCAGGAGTTCATCATAGGTGCAGTTTACATCTATGACTGACATATCAATACGCGGAATCATAATATCCTTAGCTCTGTTATCTCCAAAGTCAAACACGTTTTTTATCATCTCGCGTTCGTCTGATTCGATAACACCTTCCTCATGACTTACATCAACTATGGTTCTAAGCTCTGTTTCGGTAATCGTATCCTTTTTGGCGTTGGGGTCTATTCTGAATATGGACATAACGCCTTTTGCAAGAATATTTATAATAAAAATAACAGGTGTAAGTAGCCACATAAGTCCATATATTATCCGTGAATATTTTAAAGCTACAGGTTCTGCTTTAATGGATGCCATAGTTTTAGGCGTAATCTCACCAAAGATAAGAACAAGAACTGTCAAAACACCGGTAGAGATAGTTACGGCATAGTTTCCCCATAGTTTTTGAGCAAGAATAGTGGTAAGGGAAGATACGGCTATATTTACTATGTTATTGCCAATAAGAATGGCACTGAGCATCTTTGGGGAATTATCAAGAATCTTTAATAAAATAACTGCACTTTTATTTCCCTGGTCTGCAAGTGAGCGGATACGAATCCTGTTGACAGTAGTAAGAGCTGTCTCGGCAGATGAAAAAAATGCAGACATAATAAGCAAAATTATAATAGCTAAAATAATAATATTAGTCCCGGGTTCCAATTGGAAAATCACTCCTTTATAATTAATTATAGTATTATACATTTTAAAATAATGGGTAATGTATGTCAAGTAAATAATGGTTAAATTCAGGTTCTATATCTTAGGTGTTATCATAAATATATAATTAAGAAATTATTTTAAGGGGAGCAATATGGAGGGAAAAAAAGATTCTATAAAGGAAAAAATAATACCTGTATTAAAAACTATAGTTGCAGCGGCTATAGTAACCGTTCTGCTTCTTATGATACTGGCACTTTTACTGCTAAAGGTGGGATTTTCAGATAAAACGGTGCTGATAGGAATAGGAATAATATACTTTATTGCAAATATGGCAGGAGGCTTTATTTTGGGCAGAGTAAAAGAAAAAAAGCGATTTATATGGGGAATGGCAGAGGGATTTACATATTTTTTAGTGTTATCTGTTGTGTCCTTTCTTGTGACAGGTCATGTATATCAGGGAGAAATGCCGGTACTGGCAGGATTATTGTGCTGCGTAGGCGGCGGTTTTTTGGGAGGCATAATAAGCTGAAGTTATCTGAAAGTTATGTGAAGGTTAGGTTACAGTAAAATTTCAGAAAGTAAAATTAAAAAAATTATGTACTTTTTCAAAAATATATTGTATTATAAAAGTAATTGTGTTAAAAAAATATATCAAATGAGAAAGGCATAGGTAAAGATTATGGACTTTTTTGGTGTTTTGTCAATGCTTGGAGGATTGGCATTATTCCTTTATGGAATGCACTCACTTGGTGACGGATTAGAGAAACTGTCGGGAGGTAAGCTGGAAACTATACTTGAAAAGCTTACTTCAAAACCAATATTTGCAGTTCTTTTAGGTGCAGGTGTTACGGCAGCCATTCAGTCATCATCAGCTACGACAGTTATGGTAGTAGGCTTCGTTAATTCAGGTATTATGAAGCTTCATCAGGCTATCTATATTATAATGGGAGCCAATATAGGTACTACCATTACATCATGGATTTTAAGCTTGACAGGTGTTGAGGGCGACAATTTTTTCATACAGCTTTTAAAGCCGTCGTCTTTCTCTCCTATATTTGCATTTATCGGTATTGTTCTTTTGATGTTTACAAAGAGCGAAAAGAAGAAAGTAGTAGGTTCTATACTTATAGGTTTCGCCGTACTTATGACAGGAATGGAAACTATGAGTGCAGCAGTTAAGCCTCTTGCAGATGTACCGGAATTTACAAATATACTTACAATGTTTAAAAATCCTATTCTTGGTATGTTAGCAGGTGCTATTCTGACGGCAGTTATACAAAGTTCATCGGCATCGGTTGGTATTCTGCAGGCATTATGTGCTACCGGAGCATTGTCATTTGGGGCGGCACTGCCTATTATTATGGGACAAAATATAGGTACCTGTGTGACCGCCATGATTTCCAGCGTAGGTACAGGCAAAAATGCCAGAAGAACAGCATTAGTCCATCTTTACTTTAATATAATAGGAACTGTATTGTTTATGTCGGTGTTTTACATTCTAAATGCGTTTATTCATTTTGAATTTATGAATGAACAGGCATCAGAGGTAAGCATAGCAGTAGTGCATAGTGTATTTAACATAGTAGCGGTTCTTATACTGTTTCCGTTTGCAGGACTTCTTGAAAAGCTTGCATGTCTTACAGTTAAGGATAACCCTGAGGATTCTGTAAAGAATACACAGATGGAAAAGGATTTCAGAGCTTTGGATACAAGATTTCTTGATGTACCGGGTCTTGCCATAGCACACAGTAAGAGTGTAGCTGAAAATATGTCAGAGCTTTCAAAGGAAAGCTTGTTTAAGGCAATGAGTCTCCTTACTAATTATGATGAGGATATTGCATTAGAGGTAAGTGATCTGGAGGATAAGGTAGATAAATATGAGGATGAGCTTGGTACATATCTTGTTAAGCTTAGCAGTAAAAACCTTAATGAAAATGACAGCAGGATGCTTTCAGAGCTTCTTCATTGTATTGGTGATTTTGAGAGAATATCAGACCATGCAATAAACATTCAGGAAGCTGCAAAGGAAATGCATGATAAGGAATTTACTTTCTCTGATAAGGCAAAGGCAGAACTGGAAGTATTTGGACAGGCAGTTCAGGATATAGTAAGACTGTCATATAAAGTATTTAAGGAAGATGATGACAATCTGGCTACTACTGTTGAGCCTTTGGAGGAAGCTATAGATACACTTAATTACGAAATTAAAAATCGTCATGTTATGAGACTCAGAGAAGGAAAATGTACCATCGAGCTTGGATTTGTATTTTCTGATGTACTTACAAGCTATGAACGTATATCTGACCATTGTTCAAATATAGCTGTATCTATTATTCAGATACATGAGGATAACTATGAGACACATGAGTATCTTGATGCTATGAAGCATAAGGATGAGGCGCACTTTAAAGAGAAATATAATGAATGCCTGAAACATTATACGCTTCCGTAGAAACATATATTTAAGTAATGACGTATATCTTTGAGGCGGCTTCCGTGGTGACAGGGTTATCAGGCGGTTATTTATTAAGGGTGTAAGCTTCGGAGAAAGTAAGAAATTTTATTAATACGATACCGCCATCTGCTAAGCGCCGGTCGTAACTCGAACGTGGCTGAAGTCTCAGCCACTTCCTCAGACAGACGACCTCTGCTAAGCAGATGACGGTATCGTATTAATAAATTTCTAACTTCCTCCTCAATGCTTACACCCTTAATAAATAACCGCCTGATAAC
>CAMENQ010000115.1 GCA_945928585.1 uncultured Roseburia sp.
AATTTTTTCATGGCCGGAAGATTAAAGTGGTCAAATCCTGCCGAGGTACAGCAGATATACTTTATTCCCATATCGGCTAATTTTTTATAATAAGTTTCATCCTCCATATTTGGAGCCCAGTATATTAAGCCTTCACAGCCACTGTCCTTAAGCTTATCAAGATTTTCATATGTTGGGTGACATTTAAATGTAACAAGCTCCAAATTCTCATACTTTTCCATATAAGGTTTGAAATTTGATACTCCTTCTTCATTTGTAATAAATTCTGCAACTTTCATTTCTCTTACCTCCTGTTTTTCATACGCAAAAGGGCATATCTGCTTAAAGCTTAAGCAAATACACCCTTGTATGTTTAAAAAATTATACGACGATTATATACACAAAATTTTATTTTGTAAAGATGTTTTTTTCTGCCCTGTTATTTAAGGTGACAGTTCAGCCACGACGATACCTGAAACTTCAAAATGGGCTTCTATGATGTCATACATGACTCCCATGCCCCTTCCCTTGCTACTGCCCCTGCAAGTCCGCTTAAACACCCTTTGCCTTTTTTTTAATTTATGCTACAATAATATTATAATTTTTACGAGAGAGGTGTATTTAATGCCTATATTACTGCTTATTGATGACGACAGAGAAGTACTGGAAATTAACAAAAAATATCTGGCAGGAGAAGGATATACGGTGCATATTGCCGATAATCCACAAGAAGGAATTAAAGCCGCAAAATCAATATCTCCTGACTGTATATTATTAGACGTAATGATGCCGGGAACGGACGGATACAAGGTATGTGAACAAATTCGCAAGTTTTCTTACGCTCCAATCATTTTTCTTACAGGAAAAAGTTCGGAGGACGATAAAATTACCGGCTTAATGGCCGGTGCTGACGATTATATTGTCAAACCGTACAGTATTCGCGAACTGAAAGCCCGTATAGAAGTAATTCTGCGAAGAAACACATATTTAAAATCAGTTTCCTCCGGCAATACATTAACATTCGGTCATCTTACAATAAATAAACTTGAGCATAAAGCATACTGCAACGATACCGATCTTGGACTTACCAACCGTGAATACGAGGTACTTCTATATCTGGCTGCACATCATGACCATGATGTCACATACAAAGAACTTGGCACAATACTTTTTGAAACATACCTGGAATCCGATCGTCGTTCAGTAATGGTTAACGTAAGCCGTCTGCGAAAAAAAATGGCACAATTTTCTGAACTCGAAAGCATGATTGAAACAGTTTGGTCAAAGGGATATAAATTTATTACCGAATAATCAGTAACCCATGAAAGGTATTAAAAAATGAAATCAAAAAACAAATTCAATGCTCCATCAATAGAGAATAAAACAATAGAAGAATTGTCAATGAAATTATTTGTTGCAAACGAACAGCTGAAAAAAGACCAAAAGGAACGGACAGAGATGCTTGCAAATATTTCACATGATTTGCGTGCTCCTCTCACTGCCATACGAAACGCCATTGATTTCATTCGTTCCGGTCAAAATCTCAGCACAGAAGATTATATTTTTTCTCTTAATGTTATTGACCATCGCACAAAAAATCTGGAAAATCTTATCAACGATATGTATTACCTCTTTTGTGTTGAAGACACTTCAAAAGAATTTGATTTTGAAAAAGTTGACGCGCTCTCTTTTCTGGATGAGTATTTCCTAGACATTGAAGGCTGTAATCATTATGAGAACAGAAAATTATTTTTTGATGTACCTGATGACTTAAACTGCACTATTAACATTGATATACAAAAAATGATACGGGTACTTGATAATCTTATGACCAACGCTTATAAATACTCTGGTGATGAAGCATGTATAACTCTTAATGCAGTACTTTCTGATTCTGACCGGCTGAATATAAGCATAATTGATACAGGAATCGGTATACCGCAGGATGACATTCCCCACATTTTCAACAGAACATATACTGTATCCTCGTCCCGCACGCCAAATTCTTCTACCGGCAGTGGTCTTGGTCTTTCAATAGTCAAGGCAATAGTTGAAAGAATGAACGGTAAAATAACCTGTGAAAGCATTGAAGGTAAAGGTAGCACTTTCACCATATCATTACCTGTTATTTAAATCAGATTATTTACAATCTCAAACGCCTTATCAACAACTTCCTTATAGGTATCTTTTTCATCAGGTCTGCCTATATAATACATCGGCATGCCTGCTGCCGCCTCAAGACATTTCTGTCCAATTTGCGGTGTGAAACTTTCAGGCTCCAGCAAATGTCTGAGAAACAGATTATTTATACATAAATTAAATTTATCAATTCCCTTTACCTCATCCATTAACACCTCTTGTGAATCTACAGTCATAAGATATATAAATGCTTTAACCGGTAAAGGTTTCTTAGCAAACTCACCTTTAAAGGGCACAAGAAACTTATCCTTTTCTTCATTGATATATATGGTCTCATTCATATCATAGCCTTTTTCCTGCACTATGTTTCTGCAGAGTTTTTGGAAAGGGAATGCCGGTTTTGCCATTACTTTTTTCTTCACAGTTTCAACCAATACCATATCATCCGCCATAAATCTGTAACCGGACTCAATAAAAGCTGTTGCCAGAGTTGATTTTCCCGCACCGCTTTCACCTGCAATCAGTATGGCACCATCATCATCTGCCAGTGCACTGCAATGAATGGAAATCATACCTCTTTGCATTGCAATCATTGACATTCCAAATCCGAGTAAATAACTTTGAAGGTATTTCACAGAACCATTAGGTTTAAGTATATATGTTATCTTATTTCCATTCTCCACAAGCATATAACATGTTTTGTTTACAAGATAGCTTATTTCATTTCCGAACTCATACTTCTTTATTTCTGCTTTTGCAATAATATCTTCCGGCATCACTCCTGACAATATTTCCATATCACATTCTGTTTTGTCATCACATACAATAAGCTGTGGAAATTCCAGGTCAGATTTTAATTTCAAATCATATATTTTGTAATAATAATACATTCCTTTTCTCCTCAAGCATCATTTCAACAGTATATTTACATTGATTATACACGAAATACCTCTAATTTAAAAGTAAAATATTATGCGGCACTATCATAATCTCCGCCAACTTATTTATTAATTGAATTGCTACGATTCTTTTTTTATAGTATATTATATTTATAAATGTATATCATACATTACGGCAGCCACAACAATGCGGTACTGTCCTGCTTAATAAGATTTAATTATATATAAGGATTTGGAGGGTAATTTACCATGTCTGCAATTTGGGGAACTATTGATTTCAAAAACACAACAGATAGCTCAGTTAACCGTAAAATAACAGATTACTACAATACCACCTGTAAAATTGATCATATACACAGCATAATAGAACAAAACTTCTATTTCGGCTGCGGTGTTCAAAATCTGACGGCAGAAGCTGCTTCAGAAAATCTGCCTTATAGCGCTGCTGATAAAGGCTATTGTCTTACTGCTGATGCAATTCTCGATAACAGGGCAGAGCTTATGGACAGGCTTTGTATAAACGATACTACTATTCCGGATGGTACATTAATATGTCTCGCCTATGAAAATTGGGGGCTGGATATGGTAAAGTATTTAAGAGGTCTTTTCAGCATTGCCATATACGATGTAACATATAACACTGCTTATCTCATCGCAGACCAGATGTCCAGTCGCTGTCTCTATTATTATCATATTAACGGCAGCTTATCATTTTCAACTCTGGCAACGCCTTTACGCCTTATGCACCATGATATTAATATTAATGACTTTTATATAAAGGACTTTCTTACTGCTCCCGGGCTTATGCCTAACATAATTTCATCTGATACACCATTTAAAAATGTACATATGTTAAATCCCGGAACATACATTAAAGTTACGGCAGACTCAATAGAAGAAACACATTATTGGACACCGGCTTCTCCCATTGACTGTAACTGTTCTTCTCCGTCTGAATACAGTTCATACTTTAGAGGTTTATATGAACAATGCGTCAGAGATGCCCTCAGAACAGACGGCAAAACAGGTATCGCTATGAGCAGTGGCCTGGATTCTGCAACCGTGGGAACAATCGCTGCCAAAATTTTGGCTGAAAGGGGCAGTAACCTATACTCCTTTACTTATATTCCATTTGAAGAACCTGCAACTGACAGAAACAAAAACAATGTCCATAACGAAATGGAATCTGTTAAAATGATTCATAAAATGTATCCAAATATTATTGGAGAATTCCTCAACAATAACGGAAAAAACTGTTACGAGGATATCCCTGAATGCGTTCGGATACTTGAAATGCCGCTTAAGGCATGTATAAATATGCCAAATCTGTTTGAAATATACAAGAAAGCAGCAGCCTCTTCCTGTAAAGTTGTTTTATGCGGTCAAATGGGAAACAGCACAGTATCTCATGGATATATTGATGATGTGCTCTTTGACCTGTGCCTCAATAAAAAATATATCAGATTTTTAAAGTATCTGAACAACTACAGTAAAACTGTTAAAGAAAGCCGTAAACAGGCTTTAAAAGGATGTTTTCGTTACTTCAGATACTCCAAAAAAGAATACAATACCTGTACATTTTCATATACTCCTGATAATCCGTTTCTGGCAGAAAATATTATAGACGGTTATCCTCTCAGTGAACGATACATAAAATCCGGCACTCCTGTTATAGGCGGAGTCCCAACTCCCGGTCATATCTATCGTGATTACCTTTACCTTCCTGCAATGTTCACCTATCTGGGTGCTCTTGAAACCAAAGCGGGACTTGCGTTTGGAATAGTATTAAGAGACCCGACCAAAGATATGCGTATGCTGAACTTTTGTTACCACCTTCCATATCACCTATTTGCTTATAACGGAATTCCGCGGTGGCTTATTCGCAGTTCCTGTCGTGATTTACTGCCGTCGTCCCTTCTTGACAACTGGTTAAGATATGGTGTACAGAACTCTGACTTTATGGTCAGACTTATCAGAGATTGGAATACCATAGGTCCCAAAATCAGTGACGAATTATTATCAGATTCTTTAGAGGGATACATTAATCAGTATGCCGTTAAAGAATTTCTTTCAAAAGGCATTCCCACACTAAATGACAGTTCAGATTTTATGTGCCTTCTGTTTTTTGATGTACTTTATCACTTTCTGCTGAATAATTAAGTGTAACAATTATGTTAGAATTATTTACATTTGGAAATTTATGGTGTATTATTTGCAGGTCAAATAAAATAAAGCAAAAAGAAAAGAGGATAAAAATATGAGCAAGTGGAATAAACCTGAATTAGTAGAATTAGGAATCGAAAAGACAGAGCACAATTGGTTGGGCAGATACAACGATGGCGGATACATTGGTGATGGTGTGCTTTCAGGACACAGTACTAACACAAAACCAAGCAACGGCAGTGATAGCGGTAGCAACAATAGCAATAACTCTTCTTCAACAATCGACACCCTCAGCTAATTACTGTTGAGTACACTAAAGTTAAAAGGGAAGGCGGCAGATAAATTAATTATCTGTCTCTTTCCCTTTTATTTCGTAAAGCTGTGCTGCGGTTTTAGCTAAATAAATCTAAAATGTCAAATAACCTGCTACGATCTCCTTAATTACATCATATTTTGAATATATCTTTTGTTTTTTAACCTTTGCAAAATATGTCCTATATTCCTTTTTTAATTGTGGGCATATAACTTTTTTGTCTAAAGAGCTCTCTTTTGTTTCCGTATAAATACACCGCAAAGTATGCAGATACTCTTTATATGCCAGTCTGGTAAAAGTATGCTGATTCGTCTTTTCATAAAAATCGCAGCGTTCTTTTTGATTATACAATATGTCAAAATTTTTAATAGATAATTTAGTACTTTGCCCAATAATACTGTCTTCTCTAATGTACCTGTAATATAACCCCAAATGCACATCAGCAAATTTATCTATTTTTTGTGAAATCAGATGTAACACTGCATTATCTTCATATATCCGTCCCACAGGAAATCGTATGTTTTCCCATATCTTCCGCTTATATAATTTCAAGTAAACTAATACAGCTTTTTGGACTTTTTCTTTATCAAGTGAATAAAAGTATTCCATAAGATTTTCATTACTTTTAAGTGAAACTTTATACTTTTCCGACAAATCATACCTTAATTGGTCAGCATCTTCAACATTATAGTTTACAACATTACATGCCGCCATATCACAATTATTTTTATAAAGTGCATCAAATAATATCTTAAGCATCTGTTCATGATACATATCATCAGAATCCAAAAACGCAATATATTCACCCTTACAGCAATCAAGTGCCGTATTTCTGGCATGACTTAATCCTTTGTTCTCAGTGTGAATAACCTTGATATTGTCATAATTTGCGGCAAATTCATCTAAAATATGAGGAGAATTATCTGTTGAGCCATCATCCACACATATTATTTCTATGTTGTCGTATGTCTGCTTCAGGACACTATCTATTGCCTTCCTGACATATGGCTCGGTGTTATATACGGGTATGATAACTGAAATTAATGGGTTCATTCACATTACCTCCTTTTTATTGTATTCATCACTTTATTTTGAATAAACTTAAACTCTGCTGTTCTATAAAACAAAAGAACATTAATAACATTTGGTATTATACAGCAAATAATTATTTTGAGAATTAACTGTATAATCAAAGTTGTATGTATATATGAACATACACTATATGTCAATACCGCACAAATAGCCGTTATAAATGCAAATTTAGCCTGTTTCAAAAGATATCCCTTTACACCTTTATTAAAATAATACTTATATAATGCATAGGCTTCCCACCAGAATGCCACGGTTAATGTACTGATAAACGTACCAAGTTTCACTCCGCCAATTCCCATAACGTATGTCAGTGGAATTGATACAGCAAGATTTGCCACGCTTTCACATATTGGTTTATAACGATCATTCCAGAATGTTCCCGTCGCACTTCTGAACATTAATACAGGTGATCTCATTATTGCAATATAAAGGTTTGCAACAAAGATAACAACCACCGAATTTTCCAAAAGATGTTCACTTCCAACCCACAGACTTACAAAATCCTGCATAATTACAATCAAGGTTGTTGACACAAAACACTGGAAACAATATGTTAAAAATACAATATTATCCAATATTTCTTCACTATGCTTTTTATCTGAAGAAGCTGTGAGGTTTCCAATACTTGCGTTCAGAGAATAAATTATCTTATTTACAATCGTCTGTATATTAGTCAATATCAAATTGTAATTTGAAAATAATCCCACTGAAGTAAGTCCTAAAATACGTGAAATAATAAGACTGTCT
>CAMENQ010000116.1 GCA_945928585.1 uncultured Roseburia sp.
TATTTTCCTGTTTTCAAGAACTGACATAACGGAATGCTTTGATGTTATGTCATAGGACAGAGTGGGTTTTAAGTTTATAACATTCAGTTCCGTGGAAAGAAGACCTGAAATATTGTTATTTGTAAGCATTTTTATAAGATAATTATGTGTAAAATTTTCGATATCAAAATCTGATAATATCAGCATACTTTTGTTTAGGATTTTTTTGTATGATACATTCATTTTATCGTTTCTCTTAGCAGATTTATAATAAATGTGCTTTCCTTTCTTATAGTGTCACATCTTTCAAAGCCAGAAAAAAAGGCAGTAGTACTATTTGGGTTATGGTTATCTTGTATATAGAGAGAAGCGCCTGAAAGACATACAGAAAGGGAAGGCTTCTCAGAAACAAGACAAAAATTATTTATTATGTCTGAAATTTCTTTTTTAGTGTAGCCGGCTGCAGGCTTATAATCTTTATTTTCAAGAGATGCCGCCTGGTCAATAAGCATACCATAAGAAACTGAATAGGAGACTACCCAGTCATGAAGTCTTAAAGACAGTAAAATGGATATGGCAGTTATGATAAAAACAACAGGCATAATATAAGCAGCTTCAATAGTTTTCATTTTTACCTCCTACGTAAATTATAAATAAAACAACAAAAAGCAGCATATGTGTCCTGATAACAAAAAAGGAGCAAAGGGCAGAGTATCTTTTCGTGTGTATTTTTTTATGATAAGTAAAAATAAAGCAATAATCCCTGAAAAGATAAGTCCGTATAAAAGTACAGATACAATATGCCCAGGGGACAGGTAACATGATAAAACAGCTAACATAATACAGTCACCGGTTCCGACGGAGCCCTTTGTCAATCGCGATACAATGAGCATAAAAATACTTACGCAAATACTTATAGCAAGAGTAAGAAAGGAAGTATGCTCAGATAAAGAATAATCATGATTGAATCCAAAAGCAGATAAACTACATACAGAACAGGCAAGGCCGATAAATCCGGTAATAGCTGATAATGGGATATTTATTTTTTTATATCTTAAATCAGTATAAGAGCATAAAAACAAATATGTACCGGTCAAAATAAATATAAGCATCAATTCACTCCTTTTTTACATCTGCTGCACAAAGGAATAATTCCAACCTGATCCTTTGGTACTTTGTATATAACAGTTTCAATATAAGCACAGTCTGTACGATTGTGATAAACTTTTCTTCCGGGGCAAAGAAAAGATGTAGGACCTAAGGGTTCGTCAAAGGCACAGAGAGGACAGGCATGGTAGCCTTCTGCCGTATCCCATGTGACATTCATTTGGTCTTCAGTTAAAATATCATAATATTTGTTAAGATATGTACAGTATGGAGTAGTATGATATACAGATCCGGTGGCAGTAATATATACGTATTCGGTATAATCTCCCTTTTTATCTGATATATCCGTTCCTACGAATGGTTTGAAATAACAGCGCTGGGTTATTGGAATATAAAAAATATCAGCAGGAAGAAAAGGAAGCTTTACCAGATATGAAATGTTAAAGTCAATATAATCGGATAAATCATTGTTTCCTAAGGAAAATATGATACCTCCGCTGCCGTTTTTTATATATGAACTGTCGGCAGTATTTTTTATATGGTCAGTTAAAAACATATTTTTTATAGAAAATTTGCTGACCTGATTTTTGGCAAGTGTTAAAACGTAGTTAGTATCATTTTCACCGACAGAAGCCCTTTCGTCATCGGATAATTCTTTAAACTGCTGTACTGCATATGCATATGAGTTTATGTTCCGTGCGGTTTCTTCCATTCCTGACTGAAATATATTTTCTATATGAAGAATATTCAATATATATAAAATAGTAATCAGAAAAAACAGATACAGGGGCAGCACCAGGGCAGATTCCAAAGTAAGTGATCCATTTAAGGAGGAAAATAAAAATGTTCTTCGGACATATTTAAAAAAGTTAGAGCATTTGTCTTTAACATTAATTACAGTAAAACCTACCAGACTACGAAAATTATATATATTTTTTTTGCCGAAGAACATTTTTATTTTCCTCCTATATAAAATTTATTTGAAAATTTAGTCATATCCGTATAGCATATCTATGGAAAATGTATAAATATCGGGCTTTGCAAGCAATATGACTGATGAAAATAAAGGCTCTGATTTATATGAAAAATGTATATCAGAAGCTATGATACAGGCATTCATAAGAAAATTCATATTTACATTTTCACACATATCAAGCTGTATTAAATCCATACATCTATAGTACATTGTAAAAGGACTCATAAGTAAAAGGCACATATTAAGATATTCATCATAGGTATATCCGCTGCTGCCGTTGTTTTTAGAAACAGTTGATTTTCCTAAGGACAAAATTCCTTCAAGAGATAATGTCCAGCTTTCAGAGGTTTTCATAAGAGGAACCTTTTTACCGGAAAATAAATCCCGCACATCTAAAATTGCTTCAGCATAAGACCAGAGGCTTAAGATAGTAAAGGCAGCAAGCTGTGAAGCAAAAGGGGTGGAACAGGTAAGGGAGTTGGCAAGATTGATTGCAGAATCCCGTTTTTGTACGTCAGTTAAAAGATAAGTAAAATTAAAAGCAGCTCTTAGTGATACAATTGATAAAGCAGCAGATAAAAGGTTATCGTCATCTGACAGTAATCCTGATAAAATATATTCACGCTGGTATTTTAGGGATAGGTCTGCATTTACAGATGTATCGCCAAAAGAGCTGAAACTGTTATTAATATAACTTATGAAAAGTCCTTTATCTATGGCACCCGTTATTATGTCTTTTACGTTTCCTGACTGCACAGCTTTTGCCTCCTCTGACAAGACACATGTATGTGAAGGAAAAGTCTTAATTGCTTCATCAGTTAGTTCTTTATGGGAAACAGAGTAGCTGTCACTAATAAAAAATAAAAGCAGATTACTTTTAAAAAGCTCTGTTACCTTAGAAGCAATGTTTTCCTTAAGTGAAGCAGCCTCAGAAGAAGAACTGTCTTTGTATAATGAACTTCCGGAACCGGACATATCGTTAAGAACAGAAAGATCATTATTATTTACATAAACGCCATCCTCATTTATTTGTGCCGGTACATTAATATTGCCATTGGAAACAGCATTATCCAAACCTGAAAATTCTGAAATTTTATCGGCAACGGCACGATATTTTTCATATGCAGTTACCTGTCCGGCAAAGAAAAGACCGTCATTATCTGTTATATGATAAATACTATTATAGCTTATATCCTCAAGAGTAAGATTTAAAAGACTGAAGGAAGCGTTAAATGAAGCAGTATGTGGAGTAATGTTTTTTTGAGAATAGTCCTGTACTGTTTTTAAAAAATTATCCTCCGTGGTAAAAACTCCAAATATACCATATTTTTCATAAAGCTGCTTTGCAAATTCGCCAAAGGAGGAGTCCATTGCTATATATGACGCAGCCTTTGAGCGCATTTTTAGTGAAGGTATTCTGGCAGATTCAATAACACAAAAGAATAAAGATAATACAATGGCAAGTGTAAGGGCAAGATAAATAGTTATACTGCCATTACGCCCACCTTTGTTAAAATCCATTTATCTCCTTAGTTACCTTTGAAAAAACATTTGTTATAATAGCTGTAATCTGGTTTCTGAAAATAACAACCAGCCCGACAAGTACTAATATAATAAGTACAATCTCGATTACACCCATGCCTTTATTATTATTGTTAAAATTCCTGACAGAGCCTGACAGTCGAAGCAGAAAAATATTCAGTTTTTCATATAATTTTTTCATAAAAATCCTCATTTCTGTGCACATTTATATAAAAATCAGTGTCCTGTGCACACAGACACAAGATTTATAAGTTATAGGAAACCGTCGCAACCTGTGACACTTTATTTAAGTGGCACTTTAGATATTCATAAACGAAGGAACCATTATAAGCACCATAATAACTACTAATATAAAAACCATCGGCAGAATAAGTTTTGTTTCTGCCTGTTTTGATTTAGTAATAATTTCAGCCTTATAGTTTTGAAAAGCATTTTTAACTTCATTGTTAAGATGAAAGCGCATTTCTTTAACGCCCTTATTCAGGTTCTGTTCCAAAATAGAGCCAAGCTTCATATATGGCATAAGACCGCATCTTTTTCCGTAGTCAGTATAGGCAGTAGCCTCAGACTTTCCGCTGTTTAAAGAATTTATTGTAATTGAAAGCTCCTCATATGCATAATGTGGAGTATCACCAGAGGAAAGACCCTTATAATAATCATCAACTATTTTTTTAAAGGCATTTCTTATATTTAGTCCTGCATTTAAAAGAAGCAGAAGCTTTGAAACTATTTCAGGATAATCAGAAAGCATCTGGGAGTTACGGACTTTTATCTTTGAATTAATCTCCTTTGAAGCAGCAAAAAACAATATTATACAAATAAATATGCCAATGGGAAAAAACATAAGCTTATTATTGTTTTCCGGAAGAGAAAATGTTATGTCATTTCCTGATATGCTTGATGGCAGTAATACTGTAGCACTGTATGGATTGTTATTTTCATTGATGTAATTCATAAGCTCAGTATGTATAAGTGATGAGGCATCAGAGGTATCAGGATATAGAATGACACCGGCCATAAGTGTAGCCTCCACATCCTCAAGCTTCATAGTTATATAAATACAGGTGTGGGTGCCCTCAGGTGAAATGTTTTCATAAAGCAGGCCGCCATTTAAATCTATGTAAGATAAGTTTTCAGGCTGCCAGGAGAGAGATATTCCTTCATCTCCTATTGAAGAAGGAAAATTAAGCGGTTTCGTAATATATTCAGAGGAAACATTATCTCCAAGCATAGCAGAAAGTATATCTTCTCTGTATTTATCAAACAGGCTAATTATTTCACTATACTCATACATTTTTTTCGATATATCTATATCTATAAGCTCAGTAGTTTCATCGGTATCAGCAACAAGGGTATAAGTAACAGAGTCAGAGCCATCCGTAGGACGTGAAAGCTCAGTTACATTATTATCGGATGTTAAAAGATTACCAATTGAATAAGAAGCTCCTGCAAGCATAAAAAACAGAAAAACAGCTAAGCTGGCAGAAAGTCGTCTGGCAATAGAGGTATACACCACAGCGGAAATATTTTTTCCGGGATGAAGCATTTGAATTTTTGTTTTAAGTGAATGAAAAGGTTCGGTGCCATTTGGCTTTCTTTTTCTATATATTTTTGCGTAGATGTCCGTAAGAAAAAAACACAGTCCATAAAATAGCCGTAACGGGTGTTCTTTTTTGATTATATCTTTTTTATATTCAATATGATATTTTTTAAAAACAGCTGTAAAAATAATAATTATAGCTGACATGGCAAAATATATTAAAATCATATTAATCCTCATTTCCTCGCAGGTTTTTAATTATTTTCAGTGATAAATATATGGAGAAGCCATACACTAAAAGGCAAACTGTGACAAAAGCAATGCCTGCAAAGTTACCATACAGAGGTTCAAAAAAATCCGGAGAAGAAAGCTTTATATAAAGGATAATAAATATAGGCATTAGCGACATAATAATCTGCTCAAATTTTTTACCGTTTATATTTGTATTGATTTCACGCCTGATATCAAATTTTTCCTGAATGGTATTTGAGGTGGAACGTATAATGGAAACAAGGTTTCCGTCAGTTCTTTTTGCTATTTTTAATATTTCACAGAAAGTAAGTATGTCATCAACATATGTTCTTGCTGCCAGATTTGAAAATGCCTCCTCTATAGGAATGGAAAGCTTAAGCTGATTGTATATAGAGTTTAATTCCACTGCCATATAACAGCTTTGTGAATATAACACTGAAATTTCAAGATATGCCTCCCATATGGCATTTTCAATAGAGCTTCCTGCCTCTAAAGAAGTAGCTAAAGAGACAAGAGAGTCCTTAAACTGTCTGCAAAGTTTATCACAGCGTTTATTATACAGGTGGTGGCTTAACTGCCTGAAATAAATATTTGAAAGAGGCAGAAAAAACATCACAGGTATAAGAGAATGATAAAAAAGATATGATATCACGGATACAATTAATAAACCAAAGATACCGTAAATAATATATTCCTTCATAGACAGCCTGTAACTTGTGTAATCTACTAAATTCATAAATCAGACTCCTTTATGCCGGCAGCGTGTAATTTAAAAGTGTTTTTCAGAGTGTTTTCTGTTCTCTTTAAGAGCCCTAAAACTTTGCCATTTTCTGCCTCTCCCGTTTCAATAAATTCATACAGGGGATTGAGAACGAAGGAATTATCGCAATAGTCAGTTAATTCCGAGATACTGATAATATGTCTTGAACCATCGCGAAGTCTTCCAAGGTGTACCATAATGTCAATTCCCGCAACGATTTGATTTCTTATGGCGTGGATTGGGATATCAACGCCCATAAGAACCATAGTCTCCAAACGGCTCAGCATATCCTTTGGATTATTTCCGTGACCAGTGGAAAGGCTTCCGTCGTGCCCTGTACACATAGCCTGAAGCATATCGAGGGTTTCGGCACCTCTTACTTCACCGACGATTATACGGTCAGGACGCATACGGAGACTTGTTTTTATAAGGTCGCGTATTGTAATCATGTTTGAGCCTTCATCATTTGCCTGTCTTGCTTCAAGTCTTATAAGGTTTTTCAGGTGATAAAGCTGAAGCTCGGCAGAATCCTCAATGGTTATAACTCTTTCCAGAGGGAGAATGTAGCCGGATAATATATTTAAAAAAGTAGTCTTACCGGAACCGGTACCACCGCTTATAAATATGTTATAGCGTGCTTTAACAAGCTGTTTTAATGTATGGGCGGCTTCATTTGTGATGGAGCCTGATTCTATAAGGTTTTCCATGGCTAGAGGAACTTTAGGAAAACGTCTTATGGTAAGGGCAGGTCCATCAAGGGATATAGGATTCAGTACAATATTTACTCTGGAGCCGTCCTTCAGTCTTGTGTCCACTATAGGAGAGGACTGGTTTACACGCCTGTTTGAGGCAGCTACAATCTGCTGGACTATATCTGCAAGCTTTTCAGGGGAAGAAAAGCTTTTGCCGGAATCAAATATACGTCCGTTTCTCTCTAAAAAAATATGGTTATAACCATTAACCATGATTTCCGTTATGGAGTCATCGTTTAAGAAATCTTCCAAAATGTCAAGACCTCTTATGGAGTTAAAGAGCTCTTTACTTAGAGAAAGACGATTTTCAAGAGAAATATAATTTT
>CAMENQ010000117.1 GCA_945928585.1 uncultured Roseburia sp.
TCAGTGTTTTCATCACCTTTATCTTCATCTTCAGTATTATTACCTGATCCCGGCTGACTCAGTATATATTCAAGATAATCCTCGTCTACTACCATTTCAAGATCTTCATAATCATACAATTCTCCACCGATTGAAAGCTTTGCCTTGCCATCCTCTATCTTTACAAAATCCACATAACCTCCTACTGTAGTTGTTGTAGTTGCTTCCGTGGATTTTCCCACTTCCATAATTACATTTTTTCCTACAAGACTGAAGGCATTCATATTGTCCATAGTTGTTCCAAGATTTTGAAGTTCCTCTATAGTGGTAAATTGTGCAAGTTCTGCTACCATTTCTGAATTATCCTTTGGTTCAAGAGGGTCCTGATGCTGCATCTGTGCCACAAGCAACTGTAAGAATGCGTCCTTTCCAAGCTGGTCTCCTTTTGACTTTTTCCCCTGATATGTTTCAGATGTTCCTGTAACAGGTTTACCATCTACTACCGGTGCTGTTATATAATCGTTTGCCATTTTTCTCCTTTCTCCTAAGCTGTATAGCTTACGGTATTTCCAAGTGTCTCCATAACGGTATTTTCTGACTGTTCATCAGTTACATCGTTTAATTCTTCCAACAGGGAAGGATTAAATCTTCTGTTTTTCTTACTTCCGTCTTTATTTGACTGTCCATCCTGATTATGCATATTGTTGTCCTCAAAGCTGTGACTTGCTATGGTAACCTCAATACTTTCTACCTTAAGTCCCTGATTGTTAAAGCTTTCTTTAAGATTAAGAAGCTGCGCCTCTATAGCTTTTTTTACACTCTCATTTTCTGCAGTAAGCTGTGCTGTAACTATTCCATCCTTTACAGCCACCTGAACACCTACCTTTCCTAAATGTTCCGGATATAACTGCATTTCCATACTCTTAAACTCACTGTTTACATTAAATCTGATGTGTTCAGTTATCTGGCTTATAATACTCTCTGCCTGACTTCTTCCTACTTTTTCAGTAAGTTCTACCTGTATTTCCTCGATAGGGTTAAATCTTACATTTGTTTCGGACACTAAGCTTCCATCAGCCTTAACATTATGTTCTCTGTGGTTTTTCCCGTCATTGAAGCTCTGCTGGTTTGTGTTTTCACTATACTTAGTCTCTGACTCAGTCTGAACATTTTCTGCAGGTATTGAATTTTCCTCTGCATGCTTTATCTCTCCGTCTGTATCTGACATTTCAGTCTTTACATCTTTTGTAAGGACATCTGCAACTTTTTCATCCGTTTGAGGTATATCTGCTTTAATATTTTCAGCATCGTTTTTTATCTCTGTACCTGTAACATCATCCTTTACTTTTACAGTAACATCTGCATTTTCAGGTTCAGTTTCATCGCCAGTCTGAAGGTTTTCTCCCGTGTTCATATTTATGAAACTTTCATCAGATACCTTTATTCCTGCCTGTTCAAGCTCTTCAATTGCATCTTCCATCAATGCCATAATATTTTTAAATTCATCAGCAGCATCCTGATTAAACAACAAATCCTGTGTCTGCTGTAAACCATTTGACTGAAGCACTATCATTCCAAGCTTTTCTGCATCAAATAAAGCCATATCATCAAAATTCATACTGTCAATAAGACTTTCCAGTTCATCAACTGATATGCCCAACTGTTCTGCCACAGCCTCCTTAAGTTCTGTCACTGTTTGTGATGCTATTGCTGCATTATCAGCAGCTGCCGCTGTCACTTCACTGCCTGCTTTATTCTCAAGCTCCTTAAGTTTTTTGTTAATCATCTGATTTTTCTTTACTTCTTCATTAACAGTGGATTTTCCGGATGTATTTTTTATTTCATTATCCTCAGTTTTAAATGACTGTTTTGAAGATTTATCAAGTTCCTTACTAAAGCTGTCTTTTGATGATATTTTTGTCTGTGAAGAATTTCCCGATGAGCTTATGCGCACAGCCAGAAAATCCTTAGTAAAAGACTGTATGTTTGTATCTGCCATTCTCTCTCACCTCCTTTATAAATTTATATATATAGAAAATTCCTAAAAAGGAAATTCTCTCGCGGTATTGTTATTCATAAAAATGTATAATCGTATGTTCACGTATTATTTATCGGCATTTTACGTATTTATCTTTATGTTTTAATTTATATCCGGGTATATCTTTTATGCTATGGAGCTAACAATACTGTGATTTTTCCACAAAATACAGCATCTATATCGCTCAAGGCATCGAGTATGGCTGCTCTCGCTTCCACTTCCATACATTGAAGAATGGCAACAACCTTGTCTAAATCTCCTGTCATTTCATAAAGCGCTGCCGCTGCTTTTTTCGGTTTCATAGCTGCATATGCATCAGCAAGTTCCTGATACCTTTCATCCTTAAGATATTCAGCAACTACCTGTTTATATAATTTTTCTGCATATTCAGGATCTATCGATTCATAATACTGCTTATAATAATCATAATCCAGAGCATTATCACCAAATACAACTTCATTGTAGAACTGCTCCTTCAACTTTTGAAATTCTTCCTGTTCACTTTCAAACTGCTTTAATCTTTCTATTTCAGCCTGCTGGTCAGCTATAATTTCTTCGTATTCAGCCATTTTATCTTTATCATCCTGTATTTCAACCTCAAGCTCCTTGATGTATTTTATGGCATCTGCAAGGCTCTTATATGGGTATTTTTCTGTATCCTCCTCAGTAGTTTCATCCACATCCGGAAGTATTTTGTTTATAACAGGCACATCCTTAAAAACAGGATACATAACCGAACTTCCGAATCCGCCTACATCAAATTTAATAAGTGCACAAATTATGGCAAGCCACACAATAACGATTATAATGCCTATTAGTATAGACGATAATTTTCCACCTTTTTTTTCTTCTATTACTGTTCCGTCTTCTGCGACAGTCTCGCCTTTTTTCTTCTTAGCCATTACAAATCACCTTCCTCTGTTTTTCCATTGTACTGGTAGCTTACCACCTGGTCTATTTCCTTTTTTTCTTCTTCGTTTACTTCTTTTTTAAATTCCTCAAACGCCTTTTCTTTAAGTGCTTCCTGGGTTTTTCGCTTAAGCATGGCTTCTCTTACTTTATGCATCGCTTTATTTGCATTTTTCTGTGCTCTGTCAATAGTTTTTTTCTGTTCCTCTGCCTCCATTTTTTTTATGGCAATGGCATCATTACATCGCTTTAGTTCCTGTAAATCCAGTACCGCCCTGCTGTAGCCTCTTATTTTTTCTTCATAACTGTCTATATCTTTATATATTAGTTTGAGTTTTTGCTGTTCCTGCCTGAGAATATTATTTGCCATCGTCAGCTGAATTTTAGCTTCGCTTTCCAGCTTTGACTGCAAATTCAGTATATTTTCCATTTTGTATATAAATTTTGCCATACTGTACTGTTCTCCTAAGCTTTAGCTCTACTCTTCATCAAATATTTCTTCCATAAGTTTAAGCTCATCTTCAAAAACAAACTTTTCATCAACACCCTGAATAAGAAATTCATTTACTTTATCTATCTTATCCATAGCTAAATCAATATTTTTATTTGAGCCTTTTTTATATGCCCCAATATTTATTAAATCCTCAGCCTCGTTGTAGGTAGCCATAATATTTTTTATCTGACCTGCCATCCTTTTATGCTCCTTTGTTGCTATCTGGCCCATTACTCTGGATATACTCTGAAGTACATCAATGGCAGGATAATGATTTTTATGTGCAATTTTTCTTGACAGCATTATATGTCCGTCAAGAATACTTCTTGCAGTATCTGTTATCGGCTCATTGAAATCATCGCCGTCAACAAGTACTGTATAAAGTCCTGTTATGGATCCGGTACTTCCGTTTCCTGCCCTCTCTAAAAGCTTTGGCATCTCGCTGTAAACACTTGGCGGGTATCCTCTTGTAACCGGAGGTTCTCCCGAAGCAAGTCCGATTTCTCTCTGCGCCATGGAAAATCTTGTAAGGGAATCCATCATAAGAAGTACATCTTTTCCTTTGTCCCTGAAATATTCTGCAATAGCTGTCGCCGTCTTTGCAGCCTTATTTCTTATGAGTGCCGGTTTATCCGAGGTGGCAACTACTACCACGCTTCGTTTCATTCCTTCTTCACCAAGGTCTCTCTCTATAAATTCCCTAACTTCTCTTCCTCTCTCTCCTATAAGAGCTATAACGTTTATATCAGCCTTTGTGTTTCTGGCAAACATACCCATAAGAGTACTTTTTCCAACACCACTTCCGGCAAATATACCTATTCTCTGTCCTTTTCCAACAGTGATAAGTCCGTCTACGGCTTTTACTCCAAGAGGAAGTATATCTGAAATAATAACTCTCTCCATAGGATCCGGCGGCGGCGCTTCCACTGAATACGCCTCATCTTCTTCTATTTCCGTCTTATCTATACATCTTCCAAGTCCATCAACTATTTTTCCAAGAAGACCGTTTCCAACCTTTACCCTAAGTATGTCACCTGTATTTTCTACCATACAATTAGGGCCTATACCCTCTACCGTCTCAAAGGGCATAAGAAGAAGTCTTTTGTCCTTAAAGCCTACTACCTCTGCCATAACATCAGGTGTATCCGGATCATTTGATATAATCCTGCATACATCATTAAGCTTTGCATCAGGTCCTATAGACTCAATGGTTAGACCCACTATTTTGGAAACCTTTCCATACTTCTTTGAAAAGTCATTTTCTTTCAGTTGTAAATATTTGTTTTTATTCACAAGTGACATTTTCCTCTACTCCATCTATGGTTTACCTTTTATCAGAGGTACATGATAATATCCTTAGGGATTTTATCAGATTTTCAAGCTGTATATCAAGACTACAGTCATATATACCCAAATCAGTGTCTATTAAACATTCATTACGTTTCATCGACACATCTTCTACTATTTCCAAATGAATATCCCTGCTAATTCTCTTAAGAATATTCTGCCTGTTTCCACGAAGAAACTCAGCATCTTCCTTACAAACCTTTATTATATAGTTGTTACTTGCCTCTGTTCCACTTATAACCTTATCAATAAGTGTAAGTATCATATCCTTCTGATCTATTGAAAGTTCCTTTGTTATGCTTGAAAAAACATCTATCATAACCTCCACAAGTTCAGGCTCTATTTCTTTTTTCTTTTGTCTGTAATCAGCTTCGAGTTCTTCAACTCTTTCGTTATATTGGATGTTAAGCTTTACTTTTTCATCATCAATACTTTTTATTCCATCGTTTTTCCCTACATTAAACCCTTCCTCATAGGCACTGTTTTTTATGGCTTCTGCTTCGTTTTTGGCATCTGCCACCAGTCTTGCTGCATCCATCTCTGCCGACTGAACTATGGTTTTGGCCTGCATTTTAGCTTCTGATATAATATTATCTGCCATTTGTCTTATATTTTCATCAGCTTCCATAGTAGATGCTGCCTGTCTGACCGCCTCTGCATCACCTAAGATATTTTCACCATCTTCGTCTTCCAGTAATTCCCCTACGTTTTCAGGATTTAATCCCAAGGAAAAATCTCCTTTTTCCCCATTTTTGTTTGTAATAGTTCTTCTAATCTGTTCTAGCTTTAAGGTGACCGCTTCATTTGAATCTATTATCTTTTTATTCTCATTTTCAGCACAGTAAAATGATTTAAATAAATTAGACAATTAACTCGTCACCTCCACCTCTGGCAATAACTATTTCGCCTGTATCCTCAAGCTTTCTGATAATGTTAACTATCTTCTGCTGTGCTTCCTCAACATCCTTCATACGAACAGGACCCATAAAATCCATATCTTCCTTTATCATAGCAGCAAGACGTTTTGAAAGGTTGTTGAATATAGCAGACTGAACTTCCTCGTTTGAACCCTTAAGTGCAATGGCAAGTTCATCATTCTGTACATCCCTGAGAACTCTCTGAATAGTCCTATCATCAAGTGCAAGTATATCCTCGAATACGAACATTTTTCTTCTGATTTCATCAGCAAGCTCTGGCTCTTCGATTTCCAGATTTTCCATAATATGACGCTCTGTACCTCTGTCGACACTGTTTAAAATGTCTACGATAGCATCCACGCCTCCAACAATGGTGTAATCCTGATTTACAAGTGATGCAAGCTTTCTCTCCAATACTCTTTCCACTTCCTTTATTACATCCGGTGATGTTCTGTCCATCTTTGCTATACGCTTAGCTACATCTGCCTGCTTTTCAAGCGGAAGTGCTGATACAATAAGGGACGCCTGATGTGCCGGCAAATATGATAATATAAGGGCAATTGTCTGTGGATGCTCGTCCTGTATAAAGTTTAACAACTGACCCGGGTCAGCTTTCCTGATAAATTCAAATGGTCTAACCTGAAGGGATGCGGTAAGTCTGCTGATAACATCTTTTGCCTTTTCCTCTCCAAGTGCTTTTTCCAAAAGGTCTCTGGCATATCCGATACCGCCCTCTGCAATATACTGCTGAGCCAGACATACTTCATAAAACTCATTCATAATGTCCTCTTTTAATTGAGGAGATACACTTCTTGTATTAGCTATTTCAAGTGTAAGCTGTTCTATTTCATCTTCTTTTAAATGCTGAAAAATTTTTGAGGACTTTTCAGGCCCCAGCGAAATCAGTAGTATGGCTGCCTTTGTTAGTCCTGACATTCCTTCGTTTGACGATGAAGACTGCTGTTTTGGCATATTATACACCTACCTTTCTGTCACTTAATCCCAATCATCACTTAACCAGTTACGCAAAAGTATGGCAACTGCTTCCGGATTTTCGTCTACAAACTTCTCGATAGCCTTTCTGACTTCGGACTTGTCTTCCATGTCTATTTCTTCAACAGATTTTTGTTTTTCCTTAGTTGCTGCAAGAAGCTCGTCCACAGAAAGTTCTGTCTCTATCTCTGTTACCTTAACAGGTCTTAAGCTTCTCCAAACTATAAATGCAAGAAGCACAAGTATAATAACGGCTATTATAATAGGTAATATATCTTTTACAAAATCTGTTTCAGATACATAATCATTAAACATCGGCACAGTGTATGCCATAACTGTAATATTCTCTTGCGGAATACCGCTTGCCTTACTGATTGCCTGTATTAACTGCTCTGTATCAAGATTTTCTATTGGAAGTGTCTCGGCATTTGCTGCTTTAAATTCCTCCCAGCTCAAATCTCCTGTATCGGCAGTTTCCTCATCATACACACGGTATCTGTTTAACACCACCGCCACTGAAGAAGTATCATACTGTACTCTTCCC
>CAMENQ010000118.1 GCA_945928585.1 uncultured Roseburia sp.
ATAGTTCCCATAAAATCTATATTATCATTTTCGCAAGTATCGCTCACTTTCTTAAACTTAATGTCTGTACCTATTCCCCATAAACTCTCCGAACTAACAGTTGTAAGCTTTATATTTACATATATCTCTCCATCAAGGAATATTATTGTTCCTATTCCACCGTTTCCCCAGCCATCATTGCCAAATATAAATTCTGCCTGACCATTTTCTATATCTGCTTCGATACCTGTTATCTCTGCTATTCTGGAATTAGGCGGTGCCTGATATGAGCTTAAATCAAATATTACTTTATCCCCGGTCATGGAAATAATGTTTAATACATTACCGCCTTCCAATTCAGGGCTCTCTCCGTCAAACTCACTATTATACCATGTTCCGCAATACTCAACAGGATTAAAAGTCTCTTCTTTATTTTCCACATTCAAATCAGTTCCTGCATCAGTTTTATTCTCTTTATCAGTGTTATTGTTTTCCCCGTTTTTGCCACCTGATATGCTAAATATCACAACCACTGTTATCAACACTATAAGCACTACAGATGCACCAATAATAATCGGAAGTTTGCTATGCTTTTTTGTATTTTTTTCCTGTTCGTTATCTTCATTAAACTTCACCATGCAATATGGACAAAAGGATATATTTTCCGGCAAGTCATTACCGCAATTTGGACATTTCATATGTACTACCTCTTTCAATATTTATAAGGATTATATTATATCAAAACAGCCCAATAGTAAATATTTTTATTTATTTTTTCTTTGTGTATTTTTCTTTTTTGCTCTTACTTCAAAATCTCACTTACACTTTTATATCTTTCCTCCGGATTTATTCTTGTACATTTATTAACTATTTTTTTCCATCGTCCTGTGCAAAGTTTTTTAGCCGGATGCTCCCCTGTCAGCATAACATTTATCAGTATCCCCATCGCATATATGTCCGCCCTTGGATCGGTCTCTGCAATGCCATACTGCTCAGGTGCTGCAAATCCTGTAGTTCCAAGTATTTGTGTATCCTTATCACTATCATTGTCATATATTCTTGAAATATTAAAATCAATAAGTTTTACTATTCCTTCTTTGTTTACAATAATATTTTCAGGTTTAATATCTCTGTGAACAATATTATGTGAATGTAAAAGCATCAAAACATCTGATAACTGTTTTATTACATTTTCTACACCCTCAGAAGTATATCTCCCTGTTTCAAGCACCTGTCCAATAGTTATTCCCTCAATATACTCTTCTATCACCATTGATTTATCCCTGTCAGATACTGCTTCATATACAACAGGTAAATTTACATGGCTTATATCTTTAAGTTTCCTGTAAACCTCGCAGTTTCCCCTGTATTTCTTTTCAATTACCTGCCTGCCATTGGATTTATTAGACATAAGTACTACAAGCTTATCCTCCGTCTTTTTCAAAATCCGTTCAATATTATATTCTGTGCTCATAACATTCTCAAGCCAGCTATACATAATCTTCCACCTTAACCCATTTTTATATATTGCTATTATATCAGATATGCTCAATAAATCAATTTATCATTATTAAGCAATATGCTTAGTACTTTTTATTTTTCTTATGATATAATGATATTTATATTAAATTATGTTATATAATGCAAAGGAGCGAACTTTACGAATGAACAAACCAACAGATGATTTATACAAAGAATTAAATCAGACATCACATATAGAGCAGTATCTAAAAGATAATAATGAATTTTTAATAGATGACAGCTTGTCAAATTATCTCTGCAATAAATTTGATGAAATGAATATCTCTAAGTCAAGCGTTTTAAAAAATGCCGACATTAATGAAATATACGGTTATCAAATCCTCTCCGGAAAGCGTTTTCCATCACGCAATAAACTATTGTGCATATGTATCGGTGCCGGTTTTTCATTGTCAGAAACAAATGAAACTTTAAAAGTTGCTGAATACTCGCCACTTTTCCCCAAGCTTAAACGTGACAGTATCATTATATTCGGATTGCAGAATCAATATCCAATATGGAAAATAAATGAATTACTTTTTGACCATCAGTTACATCCATTATAAAAATCGTTTTTTTCCATTATTTCTGCTGATTGCTGTTGCAGTTCTACCTTTGCACTATCACGTTTAAGCTTAGCCTATCTGTCTGAGTATCATACAATTAATTAACCTTAATCTTCACTACAACAGGATAATCCGTCTTTATTCCCTGTGCACACACACTTAAGGCATCTTCTTTCCTCTCCCATTTAACGTTTCCTTCGAATCCCAATATAGTAACATCTTCAACTATTCCATGAAATACAGGCAGCCTTGAAGCATCTCTTTCGCCAAAGGCCTTTATGTAAACCTTTCCATCTTCCGGCCATGACAATACTGTTGCATATATGCAGTTTCCCTTTGCCGTAAAACGAATATCTTCAGATGTAAATTCTTTTTTATTCATATCAGTGAACTGACCTTCCTGTATTACTGTCGGTCCTTCCGCAGATTGTCTCCAAAGCTTACTGCCATATATGGCTTCTCCATTTACTTCTAACCATCTTCCTATATCCAGAAGAATATTTTTATCTTCCTCCGGAATGGTTCCATCAGCTTTTGGTCCGATATTTAGTAAAAGGCTTCCGTTTTTACTTACAATATCTACAAGGTCACATACAATTTCATTAGCCGTCTTATAATTATTATTTTCCGTATAGCACCATGAATTACGTGCCACAGCAGTATCTGTCTGCCAGTAATATGGCTTTGCTTCCGCAAACTGACCTCTTTCTATATCAACCACTGCACAACCAAACTGAAATGCATCATGTTTATAATTAATCACAACATCTTTTCCCCATTGGAGACCTCTGTTATAATAATATGCTGCAAATTTCTTTAAATACGGCTTTACACTGCTGTGCTGTATCCACCAGTCAAAATAAACAATACTTGGCTGATATCTGTCTACTATTTCACAGCATCTCATGAGCCAGTCCTCAAGAAATTCATCTGTAGGCATTGGCATACTAAACAAATCCTGATGATTTGGCTCAGCCATCGCCGGCCAGTAAAAATCCCCCGTTTTCAATGGTTCTTTAATGTCGCTGTCAAATTCCTTTCCATGCCCCATAAAAAACCAATGTTCAACTCTGTGAGAAGATGCACCTATTTGTAATCCGTTTTCTTCAACTGCCTCCTTCAACTCACCCAGTACATCCCTCTTCGGTCCCATATTATATGCATTCCACTCTGACAAGTCACTCTTATACATTTGAAATCCATCATGGTGTTCAGCTACCGGAATAACGTACCTGGCACCGGCTTTTTTAAATATATCTGCCCATTCTTTTGCATTAAATTTCTCTGCTGTAAACATTGGAATGAAATCCTTATAGCCAAAATCTTTATGCTTTCCATATGTTTTTATATGATGTTCATATTCAGGGCTGCCCTGTATATACATATTTCTGGAATACCATTCACTGCCAAACGCCGGAACAGAATACACACCCCAATGAATAAAAATACCAAACTTCAAATCTTTGTACCATGCCGGTATCTGATATTCATTAAGGCTGTCCCAATTATCTTTATAGCGCCCCTGTTCTATTACATTGTCTATTGTTTTTAAATATTGCTTTAAATCATACATAATGATGATTCTCCCTTTCCCATAGCTCATGTCTTTACATACACCGTAAACGTAAAGGCGCCTGAATACTCCACCGCCTTTATGTAATACTATTTCTTTTTATGCGATATTCGTCTTCTTTGTTCCTCAATCATAAATTTTTCTATTTGCATATTTTTCTGTATTTTACAGCCATACAGATTTCTATCCTCATTAGCCACCTCACGCACAATTTCTCCTCTGACCTTTATATCCTCATATCCGCCTTGAAATTTAACATGTATTTCGTCACCAAGATTTTTCCTGTTTTTCACAGGCGCATAAAATGATATTCCTGATGTACTCACATCATGAACTACTATAGGTTCATTCATATTAAGTACACCCTTCACGTCCATATCCAATCTGAAATTTCCACGTCTGTTAAAAGGTGTTCCGTCCCTGTCATCTGATATTGCAATACAGTATTTATTATTGAGAAGTATTGTTTTATATACAACATTTCTCCATATTAGCGGTTTACTTATTTTATCCTCATATATTAAATCGACAATTAAATCCTTTTCATCCCGAAGGTTCAACTCTCTGCCTTCAACAACAATAGGCTCCAATAGCATTACCTTCTCGCTGTTCTGCATCATTTTTGCCTGAACTACTGTTGACTTATCGGCTTTATTCAGCTTAAGCGAAATAACCCCCTCTACAGGAATTTCATATACCTTCACTATATCCAATCCTTTCTTCTTTTTATTCTGCCTGCAATATCTATGATTACATAAACAGAGCACAATACGGTTCCAACCGGACACCATATTATGCTCTTTTTAATTATAAATAAGTTTTTAGTTTGCAGGAACTAAAATCCATTTCTGACAATCTCCACCCCAGTAATTCCACTGGTTAATATTTCCGCCTGCATCCTCACTCCAATTATATAAATCAAGTCCTGATTTACATCCTGAAATTTTTGTAAGTATAGCATATGAGCCATCAGACTGCAGTTCTATTTTATATAGCTGATTATTTCCCTTATTCAATGTATACTGTGCTACATTTGCACCATCAGCAGAACTCTTCTTTGCCACATCAACAGCTTTTGTATATCCTGAAGCACCTGTTAATATGTAATAATAGCCATCTCCATTTGATATTATTTTAAACTTCTGTGCATCGCATCCATTGTATGTCCACTGCTGAATATTTGCATTGTTATCAGCACTTCCATTTGCAACATCAAGGTACATTCCTGAGAACTTATTCTGGATATAGAATGTTCCTTCCACAGAACTTAATGAGGCCGTTGTTTTTGTTCCCCATATTGTCTGGTTATTATTACCTATCAGTGTAAATGTCATTACCTCCTTGTGGCTTGACGACTCATCTTTCTGCTTAAAGAATACACCCTTGTACTGAACTCCATCTATCACCATATTGCAATAATATGTACCTGATACATAACTCCAGCTGCCTGTCACATCACCTGTAACAGTTCCGTCTGAATTAAGTTTAACCTTACTTGTTGTCAGCATTCCTACATTTGATGTAGATGCATCCTTACCATGGTTTACAAATTCATATTCACCAGTCATATCTGATAAAGAATATCCCGTACTTGATATGGTACTTCCAAGATATTCGTAAACTGCTGTTACAGGCCAGTTGTCCTGATTTAAGAACTGCTGATGAACTCTTACCTCATGATATTCTGTTCCACCATTGAATCTTGTGTGGTACACGAGATATCTCTGTCCGTCATTATCTATAAATGCTGAATTGTGTCCTTCAGACTTATAACCAACACTTAATGTACTAAAATCATAGTTGCCCATTACTTTAATACCACGATCTGACTGATTAGTGCCTGATGAAAATACTGCTTCATTTCCTGCTGCATCAACATATGTTCCATTGATTGTTTTTGAACGGTACATTCTCATATGGTATCCGCCATCTACGCCTAACCATCCATATGTTACATACAGATAATAATATCCGCTCTCACTGTCATACTGGATATATGGAGCTTCTCCTGACTTCTTATATCCGCCTGCTATTTTCTTTCCAAAGTATCCATCTGTATTTCCGCTTGTTGTCTTTGGATATATTGGCTGTCCTGTCTTTGCATCAAGCTGAAGTATATATATACCGCCAGACCAAGAACCATATGTCATCCATAAATTTCCACTTGCATCAAAAAGTACGCATGGGTCAATGGCATTAGGATAATAGGTATTATTGTAACCACCTGACGAACTGAACCAGTTTCCTACTCCTGATAATTTTCCCTCACTTATAAGTTTAGGGATGTTTGTATTTGTATAACATGTATTTACTGTCTTTGTTCCAAGATCTGATGTTGTTGTTACATTTACATCACCTTTTGTAAATCCTGAGTAAATTATGGTATCTACATATGAAAAAGGACCTTCAACAGACTTTGATACTGCATAGCCGATACATGATCTGATTGATGTAGACGATGTACAGTAATACATCATATATGCACCTGTGCTTCCGTCATTCCATACATATCTTGGATTATAGACAACATCCGGTGCCCAGACAGCATATCCGCCTTTACAATCCTGGTCATTGTAACCTGCCCACTGAAACGATGATGCTAATGCATTTTCAAGTGGTTCGCCCGTTGACACTTTTGTACTTCCACTGTTAGAAACTGCACTTACAAGATTCCACTTCTGACAGTCACCACCCCAATAACTCCACTCATTTATATTTCCACCTGCATCCTCACTCCATGCATACAAATCAAGTGCGGATTTACAGTCACTTGCCTTAGTGAGAATAGCATATGTACCATCTGCATTCTGAACCACACGATACTTCTGCATTTCTCCACCCCAGTACTCCCACTGTAAGATGTTTGTTCCGTCATCTGCTGAACCGGATTCAACATCAACACATGACTTATACCCTGTTGCTCCTGTAAGGATATAATAATATCCATCGCCTAATGAGACAAACTTAAATTTCTGTGCATCACTTCCATTGTATGACCACTGGCGAATGTTTGCACCATTACTTGTTGAACCATTTTCCACATCAAGATACAATCCGCTGAATTTATTCTGAATATAATATATGCCTTCTACATTCTCACTGGCATATAACGTTTTATTTGAATAATCCTGTGTACCCAATGGTGACCAATTTCTTAAGTCCTTTGACGATGCCTGTAACATATGCGAGCCAAATATATAATAGTTATTTGAGGCCGTATCAAAATAAACAGATGGGTCATGTACTGATATTCTTGTTGTATCTGATGTTGTTGATGAACTGGCAGCTGCTTCTGCCTTTTGTGGTGCAGTTACCTGAATACCTGTAACAGCAAGTATGGTTGCCATAAGTATCGACGTGACTTTTTTCAGTTTCATTTTATTTTTCTTCCTCCTAAAAACGCTGATAATAGAATCATAACCTTCTCTTAATGTTGCCTCCGTAATTTCCAACATTTTATCCTTATGATTTTTGTGCACTTTGTACACTTTTTTCTATTACCGCCCCATAATACAGGACAATTAT
>CAMENQ010000119.1 GCA_945928585.1 uncultured Roseburia sp.
TTTGGGATGAAAAATAATATAAATAATAAGGATATAATGTCCGTAAAAAATCTGTATTTTAAATACAGAAGAAATGATGATTATATTATAAGAGACGCTTCGTTTTCAATAAAGGAGGGTATGCTCTATGGTATGGTAGGAAAAAACAGTGTGGGAAAGTCTACGCTTTTAAAGCTTTTGTGCGGCAGGGAGGATAAGCACACCGGAGAAATCACCATAAATAATCATACGGATATAGTATATCTGAAAAATAATATAGGTATTGTTTCAAAGGAACAGAAGCTTTTTAAGGAGCTTACTGTATATGAAAATGGAATAATGTTTGAGAAAAGCTATGAAGGGTTTAGAATAGAGGAATTTCTGGAATACATTAATATATATAACATAAACAGAAATGACAGATTTGAGCTTCTTTCTGAAAGTGAAAAAATAAAGGTAAGAATATCTTTGGTGCTTGCAAGGCATGTGAAGGTAATAGTTCTGGATGAGCCCACAGGAGTTCTTGATGTAACTGCCAGAGAGGATTTCATGAAACTTTTAAGAGATATAACTATAGAGAAAAATATATCCGTTATTATGGCTACACATCTGACATCAGACATTGATAAAGCTGCTGATTATATTATATTTGTAAATGAGGACGGAACTGTAGATGTGGAGGATGGCGAAAGCCTCCATGACAAATATATGCTGTTAAAGGGAAAAAAAGCAGATATTGCAGAATTGCCTAAAGAGACTGTTGTTGCATATGAGGAAACAGAAACCTCTATTGCAGCTATGTGCGGTTGTTTTTCTGATATAAGGGATAAGGTGGAGAAGACGGATATAATCACGGAGATACCTGATATTGGAACTATTATGTATTATAAAAACAAAAGTAAAAGACAAAAGCAATATACAGAATCAGCCGACATAAATACAAAAAAATTAAAAATGACAAGAACAAAATCTGAAAAGAACACATATAAGGATGTAGAAAGAATATATCACGGTTTATTTTCTATGTATGGAATAAAATGGGGAATGGCTGTCTTTAGTGTAATCTGGATAATTGTAACACTAATGGGTGAAGAAAATGCATATGAAATATATAAAATTATTCTTTTAGTAATACCCTTTAGTATGTTTAGTGACAGTATGGTGGAACCGAAAAAAATTGACAGGCAGGAATTGTACAGTGAAGTAAGATATCTGCCGGTCAGAATAAAAGATGTCTTAAAATATATTCTGTCAAAAAGAATAACAGGTGTGGCATTATGTATGATAACAGCAGGACTGATTCTTATTTATATGGGCAGGTATGAAACATTGGAGGAATTAGTATTTGTAAGTATTGGAACAATAATTTGTGACACAGGATACCTTACTTATAAATTACTGGTTCGCACATAATAGACTGTGAATAATATGCACTAAACTGTAACATAAAAAAATATTTTTGTAAATTTAGTATACGTTTTTAGAAAAAAGTGGTAAAATATTTTCATAAATAATTTCGGGTTAAAAATAAATAGAAAAGGAAGATTTTATGAAAACAAGAAGAAACATTTTTAAAAGATGCATATCACTTTTGATATGTATTGTTATGTTTACAATACCACTTTTATCCTGTGAAAACAAAGAGGATGAAATCCCACAGATAAAGCTGTCCCTGTGGTGTGCAAAGGATGACATTCCCATGGTGACGGAGATGGTGGACTCCTTCAAGAAAAAATACAGTAAAGAAGCAAACTTTACCATAACCATAAGCTCACAGGATGAAAGTACATGTAAGGACATAGTACTTAAAAATATAGATGGCGCGGCTGACGTGTATTGCTTTGCTTCAGACCAGTTTGATGCGCTGTATAAGGGCAATGCATTATTAAAAATTACAGATGAAAAGGAAAGCATAATAGAAGAAAACGGAGGAAAAGATGCCACAGTCGTGCGGTGCGCGTCGGCAGGAGATGATTTGTATGCGTATCCTATGACTTCAAGCAATGGCTGTTTCCTGTATTACAACGCAGAGTATTTTAGTGATGACGATATTACAAGTCTGGAACGGATGCTTGATGTTGCGGCAGAAAAGAACAAAAAGGTAGTTGTGAATTTAAGCAGCGGCTGGTATCTATATTCATTTTTTAAGGGAGCAGGACTTAATGTAGAGATGAATGAGGATGGAGAAACAAATACCTGTAATTGGAATAGTACAGAGGGAAAGTATAAGGGCGTTGATGTTGCAAGAGCCATACTTGATATATCTACAGACAGCGGATTTTTAAGCTGCGATGATGAAAAACTGAAAACAGAAGTTAAGAATGGAAATGTTATAGCAGCAGTAAACGGTACATGGAATTCTTCTTTATTTAAGGAGATATGGAAAGAAAATTATAAAGCAGACAAGCTTCCTACATACAAAATAGGTGACGACGAACTGCAGATGTGCAGCTTTGTAGGATACAAGATGGCAGGAGTAAGTGCCAAAACAGATCAGCCTGAATGGGCCATGAAACTTGCAAGATGGATCACAAATGAAGAAAATCAGCTAAAGCGTCTTAAGGAAAGAGGAGAGGCTCCAACTAATGTCAATGTGGCTGATTCAGAAGAAATGGAAAATTCACAGGCTATCGCAGCACTTATAAAACAATCTGAATACGGCTATCTTCAAAAGGTTGCGGAATCTTTCTGGCAGCCGTCATATGATTTTGGCACCATAATGTCTGCAGGAAATATGGATGGAGTAGATTTGCAGGAACTGCTTGACATTATGACTGAAAAGATAACGGCAAAACCGAAAGAAGAAAATATAGAGAAATAAGAAAAATAAGGTAGTTTAAGTAAAGTAATGAAAGTATAGGGCAGTTGTATGAAAAAGATGACATTACAAATATTTATACTTGTTCTTATAGCCGGTATTGTAGGAATAGTTGGTGAAATTGTATTAAAATACAATATAGACAGGCTGGCTGACAATTATAAAATCATAACCGAGGAATATGTAGAAGACAGGATATGTATGAATAATATACGTAACCTTACATACCGTCATCAGTCAATAGTGGCAAAGCATATAACCAACGGCGACAAGGATATGTACCGTTTTTATGAAGACAAGGAAAAAGAAATAAGAGATCAGCTGGATAAGGAAATGAAAAATTTTGAGGAGCGTATGAATGGAAGTGATGGTGAATCTCTTTATCATAATGTTTTTTCAAATGTAAGCAGTTATCTTTATAATGCACAGACTGTTATGGGTTTCAGCCGTGAAGAAAATAAAAAGACGGCAGAGTATTATTTTAACAATACTATGGAGGATTTTCTTGTACAGGTAAACGGAAGCATAGATGATTTGGATGAATATCTGCAAAATCAAATGGACGAAGCAAAGAACGATATGAATCGTTATATACAGTTTTCCCGGAGAAGTGAGATTATATGTATCAGCGCCATAGCCATAGCCACCATTCTCTGCGTCATATTCTGTGTAAGGATATCTACAGGTTCAGAAAAGTATAAGGAAAAGCTTGAAAAAGAAGTAGAACTTAAAAGTGAGGCAATACAGGAACATAACAGAAAAATGCTTTACCTTCAAAATAATACTATCATAGGTATGGCAAATCTTATAGAAAGCAGAGATGGCGAGACAGGAGAGCATGTAAAGAGGACAAGCGCTTATGTGGGTATATTGGCGAAAGCAGCTCAGAAAAGAGGCAAATACATGGAAATATTAAATGACGAATATATAGACCTGTTGGAAAAAGCAGCGCCATTACATGACATAGGAAAGATAGCAGTACCTGATTCTATTTTACAAAAACCGGGAAAGCTTACAGAAGAAGAATTTGAAAAAATGAAACTTCATACATCAGAGGGTGGAAAGATAATAAGAGATGTATTAGGAAAAATAGAGGATGTTGAATATCTTCAGATTGCGGAGCAGGTTGCAACATATCATCACGAAAAGTGGAACGGACAAGGTTATCCTTATGGAATATCAGGAGAAGACATACCACTTTGTGCACGCATTATGGCAGTGGCAGATGTTTTTGATGCCCTTGTATCTAAAAGATGTTATAAGCAGGCAATGCCTGTTGATAAAGCGTTTGATATTATAAAAGAATCATCAGGCCTGCAGTTTGATCCGGAACTTGCAAAAATTTTTATAGAGATAAGACCTGAAATAGAAAAAGTATTATTGGAGGATAATTAGATGTTTAAGTGGCAGAGAAGTATGTATCAGCCAAATTTACCATTAGGGCAAAATGGAGAACGGGTAACGGCAAGTAAGAAGCATAAGCTTCTTTCAAAGGAAGCAGCTAAAGAGGGAATGGTTCTTTTAAAGAATAAAAACTCTTTGCTGCCGCTTTCTGCCGGAACAAAGCTGGCTCTCTTTGGAAAAGGAACTATAGACTATGTAAAAGGCGGCGGAGGAAGCGGAGACGTAACTGTCGAATATACAGTAAATCTCTATGAAGGATTAAAGCGTCTTTGGAACAGGGTAAGCGTATATGAGGAGCTTGCCGCATTTTATAAGAAAAATATAGAAGAACAATATAAAAGAGGCACACAGCCCGGAATGACAATAGAGCCGGAACTTTCTGATGAAATGTGCAGGAGAGCAAGAGCATTTGCCGATACGGCTGTTATTACCATATGCCGTTTTTCAGGAGAGGGTTGGGATAGAAAAAGTAAGTATGACAAAAATACAGATGAAAACAATATATTTGAGGACGGAGACTTTTATCTGACACATGCAGAAAAAGCTATGGTGGAAAAAGTAAAGAAATATTTTCCTTACATCATAGTGGTAATGAATGTAGGAGGCATGGTAGACAGTTCATGGTTTAAGGATGACGATGCCATACAGTCAGTACTTATGGCATGGCAGGGAGGTATGGAAGGCGGAAATGCTGCGGCTGAGATTTTATGCGGTATAGGATGTCCGTCAGGAAAACTGTCTGATACATTTGCACGTACACTGGAGGATTATCCTTCATCATACAATTTCCACGAAAATGACAAATATGTAGATTATACAGAGGATATATATGTAGGTTACAGATATTTTGAGACTATTCCTGAGGCATATAAGAAGGTAAATTATGAGTTTGGCTTTGGAATGTCTTATACTACATTTAAGGTTGTGGAGAAGTCAGCTGATACGGTAATTATGCCAAAAGACTGTATAGAGACTCCTGTGTTAACAGAGACAGATAATAATTCATATGAAGCCATTCAGTTTATGGTAGAAGTCACGAATACAGGAGATGTGACAGGAAAGGAAGTAGTGCAGATATATGCGGAAGCACCTTGCAAAAAATTGGGAAAAGCTGCCAGAAGTCTTGTAGCATTTAAGAAGACAAGAGAACTTAAACCCGGAGAAACACAGATGCTTACATTTAATGTAAAGCCGTATGATTTTGCGTCCTATGATGATCTGGGGAAAATAGCTAAATCAGCATATGTGCTTGAAGAAGGAGAATATTATTTCCACATAGGAACATCTGTAAGAAATACAAAAAAATCACCATATGTATTTAAAGTGGAAAAAGATACAGTGCTTAAACAGCTGACAGAAAAACTGGCACCAACATCCCTTAAACACAGAATGATATCTGATGGTACTTTTGAGGAACTTCCGCAGTCAGAGCCAAATGATCCGGACAGCTGTGAACTTCCGTATATGGAAAAAGCACCTCTTGACGGTATGACACCTACAGTCAGGGAACGAAAAGGAAATATTCTCTGGGGCTGGAGATATAAGGAAGGAATACGGCCGTTTACAGAGGTGGCAGAAGGAAAGCTTACATTAGATGAATTTATAAAACAGCTTAGTGATGAAGAACTAGCGGTACTGCTTGGCGGTGCACCAAATACAGGAGTTGCAAATACATGTGGCTTCGGTGGACTTTACGAGTATGGAGTGCCTGCCGTTATGACGGCAGACGGGCCTGCAGGTCTTAGAATATGGGAGGAATGCGGTGTATGTACAACAGCATTTCCGTGTGCCACTATGCTTGCATGTACATGGAACACCGACATAGTGTATAAGGTGGGCAGATCCGGTGCAGAAGAAGTAAAGGAAAACAATATAGCTGTCTGGCTTACACCTGCCATAAACATACACAGAAGTCCGTTATGTGGAAGAAACTTTGAATACTATTCTGAGGATCCTTTCCTTACAGGAAAAATGGCAGGAGCAATGGTAGAGGGTATACAGTCAGAGCATATAGCAGCTACCGTAAAGCACTTTGCCTTGAATAACAAAGAAACTGACAGAAAAAACAGTGATTCCAGAGTATCAGAAAGAGCAGCAAGGGAAATTTATCTCAAAGCCTTTGAAATCATTGTGAAAGAGGCAAAACCATATGCTGTTATGAGTTCATACAATATAATAAACGGACACAGAGCATCCGAAAACAAAGAACTCCTCACAGATATACTGAGAGGTGAATGGGGCTTTGATGGTATGGTTACATCAGACTGGTGGACTTTTGGTGAACATTATAAGGAGGTAGCAGCAGGAAATGATGTGAAAATGGCACTTGGAGAGCCGGAAAGACTTCTTATGGCAAAAGAAAAGGGGCTTTTATCAAGAGAAGAAATGGAAATAAGTGGAAAAAGAGTGCTGGAACTTATATTAAAAATTGACTAATAATTGACGTCACAGTTCAGTCCTGCCGGCACCTGCGGCTTGGGGAACAGCAAGACTGAACTGTTATTAATTGACTAATAATATTTAATAATATGTTGAAATAAATCCTTCTAAGTTGTATAATAATGATGACGTGTTACGTGAAATTTATTATACAATTTAGGAGGTTCTTTTTATGGAACAAAAGCATTTATCAAGGACAAATAAAATTTTATTTCTGACCCACCTGATTGCTACTGTTTTTATAGTAATCGGACTTATATCACAGCTTAAAATGGCCATGCTGCCGGAGTATATGAGCATAGTGCCTATGGTACTTGCTGCCATAGCGGCTTCAGGTGCACTTATAATGTATATAAGATATAGTGACAAAAACATGTTTACACGGTTTGAGGCAGTTGCATATGCCGTAGTATATGCGTCTATGCTTCTTTTAAATGTATCGAATACTACATATCCTTATATGATACCAATA
>CAMENQ010000120.1 GCA_945928585.1 uncultured Roseburia sp.
ATGCCAAGATTTTTGCCGAAATAGTAAGAAAACTTCCTGATAATGATGTTACCATTGAAACTGATGAAAATAACAAAACAACCATTACCTGCGAAAAAGCTATATTTACTATTTCAGGAAAATCAGGTGAGGATTTTTCATTCCTTCCTGTTATAGAAAAAAACAGATTTATATATATGTCCCAGTTTACTTTGAAGGAAGTTATAAGACAGACTATTTTTTCGATTTCTGATAATGATACAAATAAACTTATGACAGGTGAGCTTTTTGAAGTTTCAGGAAATGAATTAAAGGTAGTTTCATTAGACGGACATAGAATTTCAATAAGAAAAATAGAGCTTAAGGATTCCTTTGATGATATTAAAGTAATAGTTCCGGGAAAGACATTAAATGAAATAAGCAAAATCTTATCAGGAGGAACTGAGGATGAAGTGAGAATATTCTTTACTTCAAACCATATAGTATTTGAGTTCGATGATACTGTAGTAGTTTCAAGACTTATTGAAGGTGAATACTTTAAGATTAACCAGATGCTTTCAAGTGATTATGAAACAAAGGTTACAATAAATAAAAAAGAATTTTTAAGCTGTATAGACAGAGCTACACTCCTTGTTAAGGAGGGAGACAAGAAACCTATTATAATAAATATTACAGATGGAGATTTACAGCTTAAGATTTCTTCTATACTCGGCTCAATGAATGAAAACATTGACATAGACAAAGAGGGTAAAGATATTATGATAGGCTTTAATCCAAAGTTTCTTATAGATGCACTTAGAGTTATAGATGATGAAAAGGTAGATATTTACCTTGTAAATCCAAAGGCTCCATGCTTTATAAAGGATGCGGATGAAAAGTATATTTATCTCATATTACCTGTTAATTTTAATGTGGCAGGTTAAGAAAGGCGATTATTATGGAGACCATAGTTTTAAGAGAGGAATTTATAAAACTTGGGCAGGCACTTAAAGCAGCAGGATTATGCGAATCAGGTGTTGACGCAAAAGATGTTATATTAGACGGACTTGTCAAAGTAAACGGACAGGTTGAAACAAGAAGGGGAAAGAAGTTATACGATGGTGATATAGTAACCTTTGACGGCGAGGAAATAAGAATTACAAAATAATTTTTGAAAGGCATGATTTAATGTATATTCAATCACTTGAGCTGAGTAATTTTAGAAATTACAGCGAATTAAATATTGGGTTCGATAAAGGTACAAATATTTTGTACGGAAATAATGCTCAGGGAAAGACAAATATTTTGGAATCAATATATCTTGCCGGAACTGCAAAATCCCACAGGGCTGTAAGAGACAGGGAAATAATAAAGTTTAATGAGGAGGAGGCTCACATAAAGGTTCTTCTGGAAAAAAACAATGTTCCCGTAAGAATAGATATGCACCTGAAAAAAAATAAGTCAAAGGGTATAGCAATAAATGGGATTCCCATAAGAAAAGCAAGTGAGCTGTTTGGAATTTTAAATGTTGTTTTCTTTTCGCCGGAGGATTTAAATATAATAAAAAACGGGCCTGCGGAAAGGAGAAGATTTATAGATTTAGAGCTATGCCAGCTTGATAAAGTATACGTACATAATCTTGTAAATTACAATAAAATCATTAATCAAAGAAATAAGCTTTTAAAGGATATTGGTTATGGCAATGATAAAGAGCTTATGGACACACTTGATATATGGGATATGCAGCTTGCTGATTTTGGTGCAAAGATTATAACAAGAAGAAATCAGTTTATCAGTGACATAAATGAAATTATTTATGATATACACAAAAAGCTTACAAATGACAAGGAAGAATTAAATGTAAAGTATGAACCAAATATTATTGGCAATAATCTCTACGAGGAGCTGATTAGATGCAGAGACAGGGATTTCAAACTTAAAAGCACTACAGTGGGGCCTCACAGAGATGATATAAGCTTTATGATTGGAGATATAGATATCCGTAAGTTTGGAAGTCAGGGACAGCAGAGAACTGCAGCATTGTCCTTAAAACTTTCAGAAATAGAGTTAGTAAAGCTTATGATAAATGATGTACCTGTACTGCTTTTAGATGATGTATTGTCAGAGCTTGACAGCAGCAGACAGAAGCAGCTTCTTGAAAGCTTAAATAATGTACAGACAATAATTACATGTACAGGTTTAGATGAATTTATAGAAAACAGATTTAATATTGATACTATTTACGAAGTAATAAGCGGAACCGTAGAAAAAAAGGTTTCAACCGGTGCGCAGACAATCACAGAAAAGAGGTAGAAGGATGATTAATAATAACAATAATTATGGTGGAGATTCCATACAGATTCTGGAAGGACTTGAAGCTGTAAGAAAAAGACCCGGAATGTACATAGGAAGTACATCGTCAAGGGGATTGCATCATTTGGTATATGAAATAGTTGACAATTCTGTGGACGAAGCACTGGCAGGATACTGTACGGAAATTGATGTACAGATAAACGGTGACAATTCTATTACAGTAAAGGACAATGGAAGAGGTGTACCTGTAGAAATTAATTCAAAGACAGGAAGACCTGCAGTGGAAGTAGTATTTACGGTATTGCACGCAGGCGGAAAATTTGGCGGTGGAGGCTATAAGGTTTCAGGAGGTCTTCACGGAGTAGGTGCGTCTGTAGTAAATGCTCTTTCAGTATGGCTTGAAGTAAAAGTTCATAGAGACGGAAAAATATATATGCAAAGATATGAGCGTGGAAAAATAATGTATGATCTTAAGGTTATAGGAGAGTGTTCACCGGAGGAAACAGGTACAGAAGTAACATTTCTTCCGGATAATACTATATTTGAGGAAACTGTTTACGATTATGATACCCTTAAGACAAGACTCAGAGAAACAGCTTTTCTTACAAAGGGAATAAAAATAAATTTACATGATGACAGAGAAGAAAAGAGAAAAAATACATTTCATTATGAGGGCGGTATAAAGGAATTTGTAACGTATCTTAATAAAGGAAAAACTCCTTTATATGACAATGTATTATATTTTGAGGGACAAAAAGGAACAGTATATGTAGAGGTAGCATTGCAGCACAATGATTCTTACACGGAGAATACATATACATTCGTTAATAATATTACTACTCCTGAGGGAGGTACCCATCTTGAGGGATTTAAGAGGGCGCTTACAAAGACATTTAATGATTATGCAAGGGCAAATAAGCTCCTTAAGGATAGTGAGCAGAATCTTACAGGCGAAGATATAAGAGAAGGACTTACATCTATCATAAGTGTAAAAATAGAGGAGCCGCAGTTTGAAGGACAGACTAAACAGAAACTTGGAAACAGCGAAGCAAGGGCTGCAGTAGACAGTGTTGTAAGTGAACAGCTGACATATTATCTTGAGCAGAATCCGCAGGTAGCAAGGATTATCTGTGAAAAATCTATTCTTGCACAAAGGGCAAGAGAAGCAGCAAGAAAGGCAAGAGATTTAACAAGAAGCAGAAAGACTGCACTTGATGGAAACGGACTTCCGGGAAAACTGGCAGACTGTTCAGACAGAAACCCTGCCAATTGTGAGATTTATATAGTTGAGGGAGACTCTGCCGGAGGTTCAGCAAAGACGGCAAGAAACAGAGCCACACAGGCTATTCTACCTTTAAGAGGAAAAATCTTAAACGTAGAAAAAGCAAGAATGGACAGAATACTTGGAAATGAAGAAATAAAGGCTATGATAACGGCATTTGGTACAGGTATATATGATGATTTTGACATTGAAAAGCTAAGATACCATAAGATTATTATTATGACAGATGCCGATGTTGATGGAGCACATATAGCTACACTTTTACTTACATTCTTCTACAGGTTTATGCCGGAACTTATAAAGCAGGGATATGTATATCTTGCAACACCGCCATTATATCAGATACAGAAAAATAAAAATGTCTGGTATGCTTATAGTGATGATGAGTTAAATGCCATTCTTACGGAAATAGGCAGAGACGGCAATAACAAGATACAGCGTTATAAGGGATTAGGAGAAATGGATGCAGAGCAGCTTTGGGACACCACCATGGATCCTGAAAAGAGAATACTCAAGAGAGTTCAGTATGAAGAAGATATGCAGTCAGAGCTTGATTTAACCTTTACTACTCTTATGGGTGATCAGGTTGAGCCAAGGCGTGAATTTATAGAAGCAAATGCAAAATTTGTTGAAAATCTTTATATTTAAGGAATGGAGGATAAAAAATAATGGATGAACATATCTTTGATAAGATTCATGATGTGGATTTGAAAAAAACCATGGAAAAATCTTATATTGAGTATGCTATGAGCGTTATAGCAGACAGAGCATTACCGGATGTAAGAGATGGTTTGAAGCCTGTACAGAGAAGAATTCTCTATTCCATGATAGAACTTAATAATGGACCTGATAAGCCTCACAGAAAATGTGCACGTATTGTCGGTGATACAATGGGTAAATATCACCCACATGGTGACAGTTCCATATATGGTGCGTTAGTAAATATGGCACAGGAATGGTCTACCCGTTATCCTCTTGTAGACGGACATGGAAATTTTGGTTCAGTAGACGGTGACGGAGCAGCTGCCATGCGATATACGGAGGCAAGACTCAGCAAGGTATCTATGAAGCTTCTTGCAGATATAGACAAGGATACAGTTGATTTTGTGCCAAACTTTGATGAGACAGAGAAAGAGCCTACCATACTTCCTTCAAGATTTCCAAATCTTTTAGTAAATGGTACAAATGGTATAGCTGTAGGTATGGCAACAAATATACCACCTCATAATTTAAGGGAAACCATAAATGCAGTTGTTAAGATTATTGATAATAATGTAAATGAAAACAGAAAAACTGAAATAGAGGAAATTCTTGAAATAATCAAGGGACCGGATTTTCCTACAGGTGCAACTATTCTTGGAACAAGAGGAATAGAGGAGGCATACAGAACAGGCCGTGGCAAGATAAAGATAAGAGCTGTAACAAATATAGAAACCATGGAAAATGGAAAATCAAGAATTATTGTTACGGAGCTTCCTTATATGGTAAATAAGGCAAGACTTATAGAAAAGATTGCTGATCTTGTTAAGGAAAAGAAAATAGACGGCATTACAGCTCTCAGGGATGAATCAAATAAAGAAGGAATGAGAGTAGTTATTGAACTCAGACGTGATGTCAATGCCAATATTATACTTAAATATCTCTATAAGCATACACAGCTTCAGGACACATTTGGCGTTATTATGCTTGCTCTTGTAAATAATGAGCCAAAGGTTCTTAATATATGTGATATGCTTGAATATTACCTGCTTCACCAGAAGGATGTAGTTACAAGAAGAACAAAATACGAATTAAACAAGGCAGAGGAAAGAGCACATATAGTACAGGGACTTCTTATTGCACTAGATAATATAGACGAGGTAGTAAGAATAATCAGGGCTTCAAGAACTACGGCTGATGCAAAGCAGGCTTTGATGGAAAGATTCAAATTAAGTGAAGTACAGTCACAGTCTATTGTCGATATGAGACTTCGTACTCTTACAGGACTGGCAAGAGAAGATCTTGAAAATGAGTATGCAGAGCTTCTTAAAACAATAGATTACTTAAAATCAATTCTTGCTGATGAAAAGAAACTTCTTGGAGTTATAAGAGAAGAAATACTTGAAATATCAGAAAAGTATGGTGATGAAAGAAGAACAGCCATAGGATATGATGAAGATGAAATTACCATGGAAGATCTTATACCTGATGAAAATACAGTTATTGCCATGACAAATCTCGGATATATAAAGAGAATGACTGTAGATAATTTTAAATCCCAGCACAGAGGCGGCAAGGGTATAAAAGGTATGCAGACCATAAACGATGATTTCATTAAAGAACTTATGATGACAACTACACATCATCATATTATGTTTATTACAAATAAGGGAAGGGCATACAGAATAAAGGCTTACCAGATACCGGAGGCAGGAAGGACAGCCAGAGGTACGGCTATAGTAAATCTTATTGAGATGAATCCTGATGAAAAGATTACGGCAGTATTTCCGGTAAGAGATTATAATCAGGGCGGTTTCCTTGTAATGGCTACTAAAAACGGCATAATAAAGAAAACGCCTTTAAGTGAATATATGAATATAAGGCGTAAGGGACTTCAGGCTATTACCTTAAGGGATGAGGATGAACTTATTGAAGTAAAGGTAGCGGAAAATTCAAATGAAGCCTTTCTTATTACAAAATATGGACAATGTATAAGATTCAGCATTAAGGATGTAAGAAAGACAAGCAGAAATTCTATAGGTGTACGGGGAATAAATCTGGCACCAAGAGATGAAGTTGTAGCTTTACAGTTAAATACCCAGGGTGATGATTTACTTATAGTATCAGAAAAAGGTATTGGAAAAAGAACAAGTATGGATGAATTTACCCTGCAGCACAGAGGTGGAAAAGGTGTAAAATGCTATAAGATAAATGAAAAGACAGGAAATGTAGTAGGAATAAAAGCTGTTACAGATGAAGATGAAATAATGCTTATTACTACAGGAGGAATTATTATTCAAATGCCTGTCTCAGATATATCTGTTCTTGGAAGAATTACATCGGGTGTTAAGCTTATAGATATTGAAAAAGGAAGTGAAGTAACCGTAGCTTCCATAGCAAAGGTAAGAAATAATCCGGAACAGGGACAGGATGAATTTGAATATGATGATGAATATTTTGAAGAACTTCCTGAAGCCATGGATGAAGAAGAAATAGACGGGGAAACAGAAGAAGAAGATGATGAAGATATGGATAAGGAGTAATGTAAAATAATTACTTGTTAAAAATGATTAGCCGGACGATAATTATTCGTCTGGCTAATTGTCCACTTATTTAAGTTTATTGAAAGGTATGGTAAAAAATATTGAAGGAAAAATTAAAAAAAATTATGATACAAGGCGGATTTGCAGTAATTATAGCAGTAGTGGCAATGGCTCTTTATCTGACTACACTGTTTTTTGCAAATAAATATTTTGAAAAATCAACCCAGCCGGCAATTGCAGCAATTAACGAAAAAGGGGAAATATATCTTAAGGGCTTTGAAAAGGAAAAAAACGAAAAAAT
>CAMENQ010000121.1 GCA_945928585.1 uncultured Roseburia sp.
GTGTCTGAATTCTCAGCCACTTCCTCAAACAGACGGCCTCTGCTAAGAAGATAGCAGCAACACATCAATAAATTTCTAATTGCCTCCTCAATGCTTGTGCACATAATATACAACTACCTGACCGTGTACGGCACCATAGAAGCCCGTTTTGAAGCTCAGGTACCGGCAGGGCGGAACTGTTAATGTTATTACGCTATGCGGTACTTTTTATTCTTCACCGTCCTCATTTTCAGCAGTATATTCAGCTGCTGACTGGCGCTTTCTTGCCATTTCATCACTTTCAAGATATTCGTCATAAGTAGTAATCTTATCTATAAGCTGTCCGTTTACAATTTCCATAATACGGTTTGCAGTAGTCTGTACAAACTGATGGTCATGGGAAGCAAATAAAACGACACCCGGGAATTTGATAAGTCCGTTGTTCAATGCCGTTATGGACTCCATATCAAGGTGGTTTGTAGGCTCATCAAGGATAAGTACGTTTGCACCGATAATCATCATCTTAGAAAGCATTACACGTACCTTTTCACCACCGGAAAGAACCTTAACCTTTTTAAGTCCGTCGTCACCGGCAAATAACATTCTGCCAAGGAAACCTCTTACATAAGGAGCATCTTTTATTTCGGAATACTGGGTAAGCCAGTCTACTATAGTGTCATCACAGTCAAAGTCCTTAGTATTATCCTTAGGGAAATATGCGTTGGTAGTAGTTATACCCCATTTATAGGTACCTTCGTCAGGCTCCATTTCACCTGCAAGTATTTTAAACAGTGTAGTTTTTGCTATTTCATTTGAACCGACAAAAGCAATTTTATCTTCCCTGCCAACAATGAAGGAAATATTATCAAGTACCTTTACTCCGTCAACAGTCTTAGAAAGTCCTTCTACAGTAAGAACTTCATTGCCGATTTCACGGTTTGGTCTGAAATCAATATATGGGTATTTTCTGCTTGAAGGCTTTATCTCATCAAGTTCAATCTTCTCCAAAGCTTTTTTACGGGATGTAGCCTGCTTTGACTTTGAAGCGTTTGCAGAGAATCTCTGGATAAAATCCTGTAATTCTTTTATTTTTTCTTCTTTTTTCTTGTTTGCTTCCTTCATCTGCTTTACAAGAAGCTGGCTTGACTCATACCAGAAATCGTAATTTCCTGCATACAGCTGGATTTTTGCGTAGTCTATATCAGCAGTATGAGTGCAGACCTTGTTTAAAAAGTATCTGTCATGTGATACGACAATAACAGTGTTTTCAAAGTTTATAAGAAATTCCTCAAGCCATGCAATAGCGTCTAAATCAAGATGGTTTGTAGGCTCGTCCAAAAGGAGAATGTCAGGATTGCCAAAAAGAGCCTGGGCAAGTAATACTTTAACCTTCTCACTGCCTCTAAGCTCACTCATCTGTTTATAGTGAAGATCTGTGTCTATGCCAAGACCATTTAAAAGCGTGGCAGCATCAGACTCAGCTTCCCATCCGTTCATGGTAGCAAATTCACCTTCCAGCTCGCTTGCCTTTATGCCGTCTTCATCAGTGAAATCTTCTTTTGCATATAAGGCTTCTTTTTCCTTCATAATCTCATAAAGTCTTGCGTTTCCCATAATAACAGTATCAAGTACAGGATATTCATCATACTTAAAGTGATCCTGCTGGAGAAAGGAAAGTCTCTGCCCCGGAGTAATGACAACCTCGCCCTTTGTAGGCTCAAGCTGACCTGATAAAATTTTTAAAAAGGTAGACTTTCCGGCACCATTTGCACCGATAAGGCCATAGCAGTTGCCTTCTGTGAATTTTATGTTTACATCTTCAAATAAAGCTTTTTTACCTATTCTAAGTGTTACGTTATTTGCACTAATCATAATAAAAATCCTTTCTATGTCTCTGCCATATGGCAGTGATAATAAAACCAAACTTCATTTTACTAGGAAAACCTGTTTTTGGCAAGAGATTTATAAAAATGCCTTGTAAATAAAGAAAAATTCAGATATACTAATAGTATGTTTGCAATGAAACGTTAAAAGGAAGGCAGGAAAATATATGATTATGGCAACACAAGACAGAATATCTATTATGGAAGGACGCGGGAAATTGTTGCCATTTGGCGCTTCGGTATGTATGGGCGGTGCAAATTTCTCTTTCCCTACAGGTGAGAAACTTGAGAAAATAAAGATTCATTCACATATTCCTCCTTATGATACAAGAGCTGAGCTTGATATATCCGATTACAAGACGGCAAATATTTATTCATTTGCATTAAACGGTTTCTTCAGAACTAATACACCATATACCCTTTGGAGTGATGACAGACAGATAAGGGATGATTATGCCAAAATAGTTATTGGAAACAGTGAGTTTGGTGAAAAAAGAGGAGAACCGGTAAAATACGGCATATACCGCGATAACGAATATAACTGGAAGGATGACAGAAAGCCGAATCATTCTTATGAGGACAGCTTTATATACAGACTTCATGTAAGAGGTTTTACAAAACACAAATCTTCAGGAGTTAAGAATAAAGGAACCTTTGCAGGTATAGTGGAGAAAATAGATTACCTTAAAGACTTGGGAGTGACGGCAGTGGAACTGCTGCCGGCTTATGAGTTTGACGAATATATAGATGACGGTACTGATACAGGAAAAATAAATTACTGGGGCTATGGAAATGCCCATTATTTTGCACCTAAAGAGGGATATAGTTCAAAAAAAGGCATTGGACAGGTAAATGAGTTTAAATATATGGTAAATGAACTCCATAAGGCAGACATAGAGGTTATAATGGACTTTTATTTCGTGCCTGATACAAATCCGTTTCTTATAATAGACTGTCTCAGACACTGGGTGTTAGAGTATCATATAGACGGAGTACATGTAAATATGGAAGTAGTGCCTGTGGAGATGATTAAGGAAGATCCTATACTGGCATCTGTGAAAATATTTGCAGATATGTGGGATGTGGTAGACAGGTTTAAGAGTAAAGGCTCAGGAGCAAATAAAAATCTTGCCATATTTAATGATGATTTTATGGTCAATGTAAGGCGTTTTATAAAAAGTGATGAAGGACAGACATACGGACTTGCTGATAAATTAAAGCGAAATCCGGAGGGCTGTGGTGTTATAAATTATATAGCTAATCATTATTCGTTTACACTTATGGACTCAGTGTCTTATGACAGAAAGCATAATGAGGATAATGGAGAAAATAATAAAGACGGAACCGATTATAACTATAGCTGGAACTGTGGCATAGAGGGGCCTACGAAAAAAAGAAAAATAAAAAGCTTAAGGTTAAAGCAGATAAAAAATGCACTTACAATACTTTTTTTAAGCCAGGGCACACCTATGATATATGCGGGAGATGAGATGGGAAGAAGCCGTAAAGGCAACAATAATCCGTATTGTCAGGACAATGATACAACATGGATAAACTGGAAACTGCTTGACACAAACAGGGAAATCTATAATTATGTAAAGGAACTTGTAAAGTATAGAAAACGTCACAGAGTGCTTCATATGAAGGAGCAGCCAAAGGGTATAGATTATCTTTCCACAGGGATTCCTGACATATCATTTCATGGTGTGGAACCGTGGAGGACAGATTTTTCATATGGCTCAAGGCAGCTTGCCGTAATGCATAACGGTGCATACGGTGAAAATGAAAACAGTATATATGTAGCTATGAATGCATACTGGGAGGATGTTATTTTTAATGTACCGGAAGCATCCATAGATGGAAGATGGAAATATGTTATGTCTACAGAGCAGCTTCCTGAGATGACGGAAGAAGCGAATAATTCACAGAATCTTCTTAAGATGACGGAAGAAGCGAATAACTCACAAAATCTTCTTAAGATGACGGATGAAAAAAATAATTCAGCGTATGACATAAAGAAAGATAAAATAAGAAAGCTGAGAGTTCCGGCAAGAAGTATAGTCATACTTGAAGAAGAAAAAATTATACCGGAGAACAAAAGCAAAGCAGAAAATGAAACACATAAAAATACAAAGAAAAATTTGGTAAAAAATAGTATAACTGCAGAATCAGACAAGACTATGGAAAACAGGATGGACAATAAAAATGCTGTTACAAAGTGATTTTATACGCAGATACGGATTAAGTGGCAACACCTTAAAAATCCTGGCGCTGATTATAATGATTGTGGATCATGTGGGAGCCGTGCTGCTTCCACAGTACAGGATATTAAGGTACATAGGAAGGTTAGCTTTTCCTATATACTGTTTTCTTATAACAGAGGGTGTTATACACACAAAAAACATATACAGATATGGCATAAGACTTCTTGAATTTGCATTTATATCGGAACTGCCCTTTGACCTTGCCATACATGGAAAGCTTTTGGAGTTTACAGACCAAAATGTTTTTTTTACATTATTCATAGGTATGGTTGTAGTATATATTACACGTGTTATGGATGAGACAAAGGGGCTTATGGCATTTATGGCCGGAATGGGCATTGCCCTTTTAATGAAAGTGGATTACTCTGCATATGGCATTATAATGATATACTGTTTTTACAAGTTCAGGGAAAATCCGTTATGGATGCTTATATCCATAGGAATAACAAACTATATTATGGGCATTGGAGGAACCGGCTCCCAAAAGTATGCAGTATTTGCAATGATTCCTATTTTCCTTTATTCCGGTAAAAAGTCCTATAGGGAAAAAGAATTATTGACAGATAATACAAATAATTCAGACGGCAGCGTAAAATCAGTAGGTGAAATACTTTTACAGTATGGATTTTATGCAGCATACCCTATTCATTTAATTATTTTGTACCTTATAAAAAACATTTAAAATAACGGCTGTTTGTGCCAAAGCATCACAAAGCATCTATGCCGGCAGACGCAAAATTGAGATTTGCATCGTTTCGCCGCGTAAAACGCTTGGAATGAGGATTATTATGATGGATGGAATTATATTTGATATGGATGGCGTCTTGATAGATACCGAAAAAATGTATATGGATTGCTGGCTTACTGTTGGAAGAGAGCTGAATATGGATATACAGCTTGTAGATGAAATGGTTCACAGATGTATAGGTCTGTCTGTAGAGGATACAAAGCAGATTTGCGAAAAAATGCTTGAAGGCAGAATTTCATATGAAGAAGCCATAAAAAGAGTACGTGACACTTTCAAAAGAAAAAGAATACAGGAGGGAATACCCGTAAAGCCGGGAGCATATATGCTTCTGGAATATCTTAAAACAAACCATATACCGGTGGGACTAGCCTCATCCACCTCATATCATACCATAGTGGAGGAACTTACCGAACTTAAGATGATAAACTATTTTAAGGTAATAGTAGGAGGAGACATGGTAAGCAGAGGAAAACCGTCACCGGAGGTTTATGAAAAAGCATGTAAGGAGCTTAAGCTTATTCCTGAAAAAACCATTGCCATAGAGGACAGTTTAAATGGTCTTAAGGCAGCAAAGGGAGCAGGTTTAAAAACAATTATGGTTCCCGATATTCTGCCTTATACAGAAAATCTGGAACCATATGTCGACGAACATTTTGATAATCTTAAAGGTATACAGGAAGCATTAAGTGGCGGTGAACTACTTTGCAATCTGTAATACCTGTATTTTTGAGGCTGCAAGTGCCTTTCTGACGGAAAAAGCCATAAAATAAGCAATAACCATGGAAAGAATATCCTTTGGAAGATATGGTAGGGAAACAGCCGAAGCAGCCGGCCATATCTTCATATCCATAATAAGGCCAAACTGTATTACACCTGCAACATGGCATAAAATAAGTCCTGCTAACGGCAATAATATCTTTAAAATAATATTCTTACATTCAAGTGATAATCCGCAAAGGAACCCAATAAATAAAAATCCCCAGATAAAGCCTCCGGTCATTCCAAAGAGAACAGAAGGACCTCCTGCAAAGCCATTATACACAGGAACACCTGCAAGCCCTAAAAGAATGTAAATAGCAACTGCAACAGTACCATTTTTCTTCCCCAGCATAAAACCAAGAAAAGCCATGGCAAAAGTCTGCAAAGTAGCCGGAACCCCAAGAATCTGAAAACCTATAGGAAGTGCTGATATAACAGCCGCAATAGCCGTAAACATACCTATAAGTACAATAGTTACAGTTTTGTTTTTTGTCTCATTCATAAACATGCCTTTCTGAATATGTACTGATTTTATATGAAAATCAGTATATATTCTTTAAATAAAAAATGTATAAAATATAAAAAAATTGTCAACCTGATAGAAACTTATGGGTGACAATGAATAATATAAACCATCATAAAAGGATTGTCAACCAAAAATTTAATACAATTAACAATAAAAAAACATTTCGCCACTGCCAGCCTTGAGGGGGATTTAGGTGAGGGAGGGGTGCTGCAGCGGGACAGGCAGGGGATTACTTTAGACGGAAGCATTGAGGAGAAGGTTAGAAATTCAATAATAAGAAATCGCCTGCAGCTTAGCAGAGGTCATCTGTCTGAGCTCCGGGCCGGCCCGGGCGAGTTATGACCGCCGCTTAGCTGCAGGTGATTTCTTATTATTAGAATTTCTTACCTCCTCCGAAGCTTCCGTCTAAAGTAATCCCCTGCCTGTCCCGCTGCAGCACCCCTCCCTCACCTAAATCCCCCTCAAGGCGTCATGCTACCTACTATCCCACCGCCCACCACAAATCAAAAAAATTAATTGTAAAAACCCAAAACATATCATATACTAAATACTGGTACACCAAATCCGGCAGCAATCTGCCAAAATATAAAAACAGGAGAACACAAAATGACTAATCAAAAAGAACTCAAAGCAGCAGACATACCTGCATATTCCATAGAAGCAGTGGAGGAAATAAAAGAACTAAACACTGTAGGCTACCTTTTAAAGCATAAAAAAACAGGAGCCAATATAGTACTCTTATCAAATGATGATGACAACAAAGTATTTAATATAGGTTTTCGCACACCGCCTGAAAACGATACAGGACTTCCACATATACTTGAACATAGCGTATTATGCGGTTCAAGAAAATATCCGTCAAAAAATCCTTTTGAGGAGCTGATTCAGGGTTCACTTAATACATTTTTAAATGCAATGACATATCCCGACA
>CAMENQ010000122.1 GCA_945928585.1 uncultured Roseburia sp.
GATTATCTGTTTTTCTTGTAACTTTTCCGTTATTTGCTATTACAGATGTATCGCTTGATTCATATGTTATTGTAGTTCCATATAAACCTTCTGTCACAAATGAAATATCAGACATTGTTGATGAAGGAATATTTACTATTCCTGACGCTATGGTCATATCAACAGCAATCTTTCCTGTAAGATATTTGCTTCCCCAGAATTCTACTTCATTGTCACCTAATAATGTAAAGCACATTGTCTGTGCTGTAGTATCTTCTACATACTGCTTTACAAATACACCATTGTACTCTACGCCGCCAAGTACCATTGTTACATATGGGCTGTCTGCTTCACATGTCCATGTACCTGTGTAATCACCTGTTACTGTTCCGTCTTCATTTAAAACAATATTCTGTGCTGTTACACATTCAAGATTAGCGTAGTCAACTGACTGCTTATGATACAGTACTTCATATGAGCCTGCCATCTCATCTTTTGTATAGCCGGTCTCGCTTAATGTTTCTCCGGTATACTCATATGGTGCTGCTACAAGCCATCCGTCCTGATTTACAAAGAGCTGATGTACTCTTACCTGATGACCTTCTGTTCCATCGGCAAATCTTGTATGATAAACAACATAAGCCTTTCCGTCATCATCTACAAGTAATGAGTTATGTCCCTGTGCAACCTGTCCATACTTCATTGTGTTCCACTTGTAATTACCAAATATCTTTATACCTGTTGTTCCGTTAATGTTATTTGTACCTGCTGTATATCTGGCATCATCACCTGATTCATCTACATATGGTCCTGTAATGTCTTCTGAACGGAATACTCTCATGTTATATCCGCCATTTGCCACAAGTCCGCCGTAGCTCATAAATAAGTACCAGTAATCACCGATTTTTTCTATATAAGATGCCTCACCTGATGCATGAGCACCTCCTGCAAGCTTAAGTCCCTGATATGCATCCGATACATTTGAAACAGTTTCATATGTATATGTATAATCTCTGAGACCTGTATTTGTGTCAAGCTTTAACATATAGATTCCACCAAACCATGAACCGTATGTCATCCAAAGATTTCCTTCTTCATCATACTTAACACATGGATCGATTGCATTCATTCCGTATGTGTGATTACCATTTCTGTTTTCAAGATATCTTGCAGGAACATCGTTTGTTCCGATTACCTGTGCAAGGTCTGTCAGTGCTGCATCGTCTGAATTTACAAAGCCTGAATATACGACAGTTCCTTCATATGTCCAGTCACCCTCAAGGCTGTCTGCAGTAAGAAGTGCTACTGATGTGTACCATCTATCACCATTTACACTCATATACATACACCACTTGCCCATAGCCTCGTTATAAATTACATCCGGTGCCCATAAGTTTCCGCTTACATCATATGTTGTGCTTCCACGTTTTGCCCATTCTTCACCTTCTGCAAAGATTGTTCTGTAATCTCTGTTAATGTTATTTGTAAATGTAGTCCAGTTAATTAAATCTGTAGATTTTGCCCATGCCATATGTGAACCAAATACATAATAAGTTCCTGTAGCAGAATCCTTTACAATACTTGGATCATGAACAGATACTCTGTCATAGCTTGCCGTTACATCGACATCTGCTACTTTATCACCATATGTTACTACGGCAGAAACCTCCTTGTCCTGACCATCTACCTTAACAGTCTTACTTACCTCAATACGACCGTTTACAATAGAAGCATAAGAAACCTGAATGGCTGCTGCACATCCGATTACAATAACAGCTATTGCCGTAATCGTTCCGGCTGCCTTAAACTTCTTACGTTTAATTAAAACAAAAACTGCTCCTGCTACAACTGCTGCTACAATAAGGTATATTGCCACAGTTACACCTGAATCACCGGTAGTAACATTAGAACCGATTATTACATCTTTTCCGTTTGAAGTGTTGTTATCAGTATTTGTATCATTACTGCTTCCCTGTGTTGAGTTATTTCCTTCTGTGGTGCTGTTGCCACTTCCGTTGTTTCCACCGTTAGCAGTGCTTCCTCCGTTTCCGTTGTCTCCACCGTTTTCGGTACTTCCTCCGTTGCTGTTGCCGCCGTTTTCGGTACTTCCTCCGTTGCTGTTGCCGCCGTTTTCGGTGCTTCCTCCGTTGCTGTTGCCGCCGTTTTCGGTGCTTCCTCCGTTGCTGTTGCCGCCGTTTTCGGTGTTTCCTCCGTTTTCAGTACTTCCACCGTTACCGCCATTTTCGGTACTTCCGCCGTTGCCGCCACCGCCGGTATTTACATCTTCTTCTGCTACAGTCTTAACATCCTCAACCTTAGTCTCTCCGACTGCAAGCTCTCCTATCACTATAGTTTTGCTTTCACCTGCTGCAAGTTTAATTCCTTCCGGAACTTCCACATCAACGGTAACATTTTCAACTTTTTCTGTTCCGGTGTTTTTGACAACTACCGATACCTTGATTTCTTCACCTGCTGCATAAGAATCCTTATCTGTCTTGATGGTTACTTCAAGACCATCCCTGCTAACAGATATCTGTGCCAGTGCTGATGATATAGTTCCCACCACAAGTACAACAGACAATACCATTACCAGAAATTTTTTAGAGATTTTCTTCATGATCTTCCTCCTTTTCTTTTTTACAGTACCTAATTATTCTCCTTTTGTTCAAGCCCTTATTTTAAAGGATAAAAACACATCTGAACCTTTTCACGCGGCTGTTTTAGTTCAGTGTTTTTTAATAATTTCGATTCTGTTATTATTAATTAAAAAAAATTTAAAACAAAATAAATAAGGGTTTCTCATTTACATTATACGATATTTATATTTTTTTGCAAGTATAATATTAATTTTATTGTGTTTTTTTATAATTTTCACTATGTACATCATATGTTTTTTGTATTATTTCAACAATTTTCATCCATATATCTGTACTGTCTGCTACACGTTTTTGCTATTAAATATTAAGAATCAAAAAAATAAGGCTGCCTAAGCAACCTTATTATAATTTTTTATTTACACTTATTTTAAATAAAATATAAGTGCCAGAATCAGATACAATGCCAGCATGAAACCTGCAGCTACAAGAGTAGGAACAAGCATCATTTTTGTGGCCCCCCAGTATGTTTTCCATTTATCCTTTGCGCTTGAACCTGAACGCCCTTTAGACATATGAAAACCACTGTTCAAAGATGACATATCGGCTATTGTTCTGCCGTCATCTATATAAGTAATCTTTTCCTTTTTTTCTTTCTTCTGCTCTTTCACCGGAAATCACCTCACTATATTCACCTTAAGGTTATTTATCCAAAAGATGACATGCTGCAAAGTGACCGTCACCGTATTCCTTATATTCAGGTGTTATATGCTTACAAATCTCCTTGGCATACGGACAACGTGTGTGGAATCTGCAACCCTTTGGAGGATTTGCCGGAGAAGGAATATCTCCGTTAAGGATAATACGGTTCATTTTTATATCCGGGTCAGGATAAGGTATGGCTGAAAACAGTGCCTGTGTATACGGATGTAAAGGATTATCAAATATATCCTTTTTACTTCCGAATTCCATCATTGAACCTAAATACATAACGCCTATTTTATCAGAAATAAACTTTACAACTGATAAATCATGTGAGATAAACACATATGTAAGGTTCATATCCTGCTGTAATTTCTTTAAAAGGTTTATTATCTGTGCCTGAATTGAAACATCAAGTGCTGATACAGGTTCATCACAGACAACTAAGCTCGGATTTACTGAAAGCGCTCTGGCAATACATATTCTCTGTCTTTGTCCGCCTGAAAACTCATGAGGATATCTTTCGTAGTAGTAATCCCTCAAACCACATTTTTCCATCAGCTCTAAGACATAATCCTTTACCTGGTCCTTCGGAACAATATTGTGGACTGAAACTGCCTCTGATAAAATTCCTCCAACTGTACTTCTTGGTGGAAGAGATGAGTAAGGGTCCTGAAAGATTATCTGCATCTTCCTGCGAATATCACGCATCTTTTTAGAATTGTAATCCGTAATATCCTTTCCCTCAAAAATAATCTTTCCGCCACTAGGCTGATGCAGCTTTAACACTGCTCTTCCCATGGTAGTTTTTCCACATCCTGATTCTCCTACTATTCCAAGAGTTTCTCCCGGCTTAAGCTTGAAGGAAACATCATCTACTGCTATAAGTTCCTGTGTCACCTTGCCTGTGAATGTTTTCTTAAGCGGAAAGCATTTACGCAGATGGCGAACTTCCAGTATAGCCTCAGGATCAAAAGGCTCTTTCATATCCTGCTCGATTTTTTGTTTTTTCTTTTCTAAATACTTTGCTTCTTCCTGCTCGTCATCATATTTAACGGCTTCATCAGCATCGGTTGCCATTTGAGCGGCTGTTATCTTTTCATCAGTCATTTTTCTGCTCCTCTCCGTACAAGTGGCATGCCACAAAATGAGTAGGACTTACCTGAATCATATCAGGATAATCTCCGGAACATTTCTTTACACACTGTGCACATCTTTCCTTGAAATAACAGTAGTTAGGCATATTAACCGGATTTGGTACGTTACCCGGAATGTTAAATAATGTTTCACTGTCAGAATCCAAGGTCGGCTTTGACTTTTGCAGACCAATGGTATATGGGTGCATAGGATTATGGAAAATCTCTGAAACCGTACCCTTTTCAATGACACGACCGGCATACATAACCACTACATAATCTGCCATTTCTGCAATTATACCCAAATCATGTGTAATTAACATAATCGAGCCGTCTATCTTTGTTTTCAAATCCCGAAGTAAATCCAGAATCTGTGCCTGTATGGTTACATCAAGAGCTGTTGTAGGCTCATCTGCAATAATAAGTCTTGGGTTTCCTGCAAGAGCCATAGCAATCATAACACGCTGACGCATACCGCCTGACAATTCATGTGGAAACGATTTATATACACGCTCCGGCATTGCAATTCCAACCAGATTAAGCATCTCTATAGATTTTTCCTTTGCCATCTCCTTTGTGGCATCAGGATTGTGTATGAAGGTTACTTCATCAAGCTGCTGTCCAATGGTAAATACAGGATTTAATGAAGTCATAGGCTCCTGGAAAATCATCGCAATCTGATTTCCTCTTATTCTGTGAACCTCTCTTATAGGCATCTTTGCAATATCGTATACCTTTTCTATCATCTCAGGCTTTTCGTTACTGTCTGCCTTGCCCTTTTTCTTCTTTGAATATTTGTCCTTTGGCTCTACAGCCTTAAAACGTATTTCACCGGAATAAATCTGTCCCTGTGGTCCCTGCACAAGACGCATTACTGACATACTGGTAACTGATTTACCACAGCCCGACTCTCCTACTATACCTACCGTAGCATTCTTAGGAACATCAAAAGATACTCCGTTTACTGATTTTACAACGCCCTGCTCCGTAAAAAAGTATGTATGCAAATCATCTATTTCCAATATGTTATCATCATTTTTCATCTGAGTCAGATATTCTTCTTCGTCTGCCTTACGGTTTTTAAATGCTTCCAGTTTCTTCATTACCTTGGCATTTTCCTTGGCAATGGCACGAATTTCTTTGCCGGTAAGATAATCTCTTTTTCCGGATTTTTTTGAAGTTTTTAATTCACTCATCACTTATCTCCTCGCTTTCGGATCAAGAGCATCACGCAGTCCGTCACCTACAAAGTTGAAGCCTAAAACAGCAATTACGATACAAACGCCGGCAGGCACCCATACATTCAGATGATTCTGTAAAAACAAAATGCCATCTATTAACATTTATAAGGTGTTATATTCAAAAAAAGATTTCAGCCGGTGTGATGAAAATCTTCTTAATGACATATATGCTCATCAGAAAAAGCGCAGATTACATTCCATTATCAGAACTGTCGTACTGAGTATCTCAAGTATTGTTTTTCTGATTTATGCGCTTAATGGTGCTGTATTTTATAAGGAAACAATTAATGATACCATGATACATGCAATGTACGTTCTTATCCCATGTCTTGCAGTTTCCTTCTGCTATACTCTGTTCACTGTTTATTATAATGAAAAAAGTATTAAACAGGAGCTTGAACTGATTAAGCAGGTTCCTTCCGCAACAGATAATAGTGCTGATGATTGCAGTTCTTCGGATATGGCAGGTGTCAAAATGCATATTATCCGTTTTTCGGTTTTATTCATTGCTCTTTTTATCCTGATTTATGGTTTTATTTCAGGAGGAACTGCTGACGTACTTACAAAAGCTGCTAACATTTGCACAGAATGTATAGGATTGGGGTGATTAGGATATGAAAACATTTTTACAGAAAATAAAAAACATTTTACCAACCAGAAGAAGAATTATTCAGCTTTACTGTGCTGTACTTTTCAACGTAAATTTCAAAGGTTTTACATCCGGAAACATATACAAGGGTAATACTAAACAGGTTTGTATACCGGGACTTAACTGCTACTCCTGCCCGGGAGCAGTCGGTGCCTGTCCTTTAGGTTCGCTGCAGGGTTCTTTCAGTGCCGACAGAAGTACACTTTACTATGTATGCGGTATTCTTTTTCTTTACTGCATCCTTTTTGGCAGAATGATTTGCGGATGGCTTTGTCCTTTCGGACTCATACAGGAGCTTCTGTACAAAATCAAGACTCCTAAGATAAAGAAAAATCATGTTACAAGAATTCTTTCCTATTTTAAATATGTAGTACTTGTATTTTTTGTACTGATTGTTCCTATTATGTATGCTTTTAAGGATACTCCTCTTCCAGCATTCTGTAAGTACATATGTCCTGCCGGCACTCTGGAGGGTGGCATAGGACTTCTTTCCAACAAGGTAAATGAAAGCTATTTCTCTATGCTTGGTCCTTTGTTTACATGGAAGTTTCTTCTGTTAATAAGCATTGTAGTGAGCAGCGTATTTATATTCCGTATGTTTTGCCGTTTTATCTGTCCTCTTGGTGCATTATACGGATTATTTAACCGCTTCTCCTTCTTCGGTATAAAAGTAGAACAGCCAAAATGTACAAACTGTAATAAGTGTGTAAATCACTGTAAGATGGATATTAAGCATGTTGGTGACCATGAGTGTATAAGCTGTGGTGAATGTATAAA